>NZ_JAILZZ010000060.1:0-14626 GCF_023512215.1 Kyrpidia sp.
CGCTGTCCCTTATACCGGCGGAATCCGGCGCTCGGATAACGCCGCCGATGATCCCGCCCATGCCCGTTGGCAACCCGTACCTCTCCATTGAATACGAGGTACAACCTTGGTCACGCACGGGACAAGAGATACTAAGTTCCGTTTCCGGTCCCGGGCCGATGCGCATCGGTACCGGAGTATCAGAGACGATTCAATCTGGATTTTCTACTTCGGTGCCGGTCAGTTCCACGCTGCTTTCGAAATCATTGGGATGGAACGTCGGGACAGGGTACCCGGTGGTCGGAGAGTTCTCAACGGATGTACCACCCGAAACTCAGTTGAATTTGGCCACCTATCCCGAGTACACCATCTACCGACTGACCATTTGGCGCGTGCCCCTCACCGGCACTCCTTATGTGGTGGGATCGGGCGAGGCCTGGCGGCCCGTGGGATTCACCATCGTCACGTTCACGTTGTAGCAGGTTGCACCCCGTGCAACCGCTTTCCCCCGTCGTCATTTTTTTCGCTATACTGGGGATAGACGAAGAACAACGTCCGCACAAAGGAGGCGGTAGGAATGAAAGCGGTGCTGATCGAGAACTACGGGGGCCCGGAGCAGCTCAAAATCGCCGATGTCCCCAAACCGGAACTCAGGGAAACGGATGTGCTCATCGAGGTCCATGCCGCTTCGGTGAACCCCGTGGACTGGAAAATCCGCCGGGGGTATTTACAAAGTCGGCTGAACCATCGCCTCCCCCTGATCCTCGGGTGGGACGCCGCAGGAACCGTGGTGGAGACGGGACCGAAAGTCACTCGTTTCCGGGTGGGGGACGAGGTCTTCACCCGGCCGGACATCGAGCGGGATGGCACGTACGCGGAGTACGTGGCGGTGGACCAATCACTGGTGGCTAAAAAGCCGGCCAATCTGTCTTTCGAAGAAGCAGCATCTGTACCCTTAGCGGCCTTGACCGCCCGGGAAGCACTGATCGATCATGCCGGCGTGAAACCTGGCGACACCGTGCTCATCCACGCCGGGGCGGGCGGAGTCGGCAGCTTTGCGATTCAGATTGCAAAACTCCTCGGTGCCCAGGTCATTACGACGGTCAGCACACGGAACGTCGATTTTGCAAAACAATTGGGCGCAGACCGGGTCATTGACTACACCCAGGAGGATTTTACCGCGACCCTTCGGGATCTGGATGTGGTGTTCGACACCCTCGGCGGCGAGGTGCAACTTCTCAGCATGAACGTCCTAAAAAAAGGGGGCATGTTGGTGTCTATCGTCATGCCGCCGGACTTGGCCCTGGCCGAACAAAAAGGCATCCGCCGGGCTTACTTTTTCCTGCAACCGGACGGAAAAAAGCTGGAGGAGATCGGGAAGTGGATCGAACAGGGACACATCAAACCCGCCATCGGCGCTGTGTTGCCATTGGAAGAGGTTGCCAAGGCCCACGAACTGAGCGAATCCGGTCACTCCCGGGGTAAAATCATCCTGAAAGTTCGCTAACACCGGGCCAGGCCTGGCCGGCCCCCTGGAGAGAGGAAGGATTCGAAGGATGAACCACGAAGACGCGGTGACGCTCTCAGACATCGAACAAGCGCGCCGGCGCATTGGGGAGCAGGTAACCACCACTCCCCTACTGTACGCCCCCCGCATCTCGGAGAAAGCCGGTGCGCCCGTGTATCTGAAATGCGAAAACCTGCAGCGCACAGGTTCGTTCAAACTTCGCGGGGCAACCAACAAGATCAAATCCCTACTTGAATCCGGGTCATCTCCCCTCGGAGTGATCACCGGTTCTTCGGGAAACCACGGCCAGGCCGTCGCCTTTGCTGCCAAGTCCCTGGGACTGGGCTGTACCGTCATCGTGCCGGAAACTGTAGCGCCGGTCAAAGAACAGGCCATTCTTCGCCACGGGGCCGAAGTGATCCGACACGGGAAAACATCAAACGAACGGATCGACCTGGCACAGAATTTGGCAAGAGAACGCGGGTTTATTTTTATTCCCCCCTATGACGACCCCCACGTCGTCGCCGGCCAGGGGACGATTGGTCTGGAAATCCTCGAACAGCTGCCCGAGGTACAGGCGGTATTCGTGCCCGTGGGCGGTGGCGGGCTGATCTCCGGCATTGCCACAGCGATCAAAAATCGGTCGCCCCGCACCCGGATCTACGGAGTGGAGCCGGAGCTCGCCAATGATACGTATCTTTCCCGCCGTGCGGGCCACATCGTGGATATTGGAGTGAGCACCACCGTCGCCGACGGCCTGCGGTCCAGCCACCCGGGAACTTTTACTTTCCCGATTGTCCAAAAATATGTAGACGAGTTGGTGCTGGTGGGTGATGCGGAGATTCACCGGACACTGCTCGAGCTGCTCGGGGAAGAAAAATTGCTCGTGGAACCTTCGGGTTGTGTATCTGTGGCCGCCGCGACCCAGGCCGGCACCTCGGCGGGCGGCGGCCCCATCGTCTGCGTGCTCAGCGGCGGAAACGTTGATCTCGACCTGGTGCGGCGCTGGATCGAGGAAGACCAGAAACCGGGACCGCAAAAGGAGGGAGACAGAACATGAGTTCGTACCGACTGGACGCTCACATGCACATCATGGCGGAAAAGCGGATGAAAAGCGGCATCCGCTGGGCGGTCAAAGCCGGTTTTAACATGGGTTTGGATCCGGAGACGACCACCGAGGAGGACCTGCTGCGGCACATCCGGGATACCGGAATTACGTATTTTTTTAACTTCTTTTTTCCCATCTTTCCCAAGACAAGTGTCGAGATTCTGGACTGGCAGACGGAGTTCGCCCTGCGAACCCCGGAAGCATTGCCCTTTGTGTCTGTCCACGTTCACGATGGCGATCCCCTACCGATCGTTCGGGAGGCCTTGGAGAACCGCCATTTTGTCGGTCTCAAGCTGCACCCGTACGCCCAGAGGCTGGAGTTGTCCCACCCCTTGCTCGAGCCGGTCTATCAGTACCTGGAGGACACGGGAGCCATCTTTTTCGTCCACACCGGTTACGATGCCTTTTATGGCCGCTCCGGCATCACCCCGGATTTGGAACAGATCCTCCAGCGGCACCCGAAGTTGATCACCGTCGCGGCCCACATGTTATATCCCGAGATCCCTAAGGCCTTTGATTGGCTGGAGAGGTTCCCGAATCTGTACTTGGACGGGACCGGGGCCGTGGCCTCCGCCGACGAGGACGGGCTCGGTGAGACCCTGTATCCCTTGATGGAGCGATATGCAGACCGGGTTCTGTACGGCAGCGATTACGCCATGGCCATCGAATCGGTAGGGGCTTCATGGAAACGATTCCAAGAGATGCCGATCTCCGACGAGGCGCAAAAGCGGATTGCCTGGGAAACGCCCCTGGAACTTCTTAAACGGCGCAACTGGCCCTTCTGCGGCGACCTTCCGGCCCGGTATCGGGACGTGGCCTACGACAAGCCCAAAGTTCAAAATCGGTTGTCCGAAGTCTGACGGTGCAGGCACTGGATCCCCTTACCGGCCCGGGGGCCGCGCCCATTCGGCGCCAATCAACCCCTGGCCGGTTTCGCCAGGCCGAGCTCGATCAGGCCCTCCAGGATACACTCCGCCATCGCCCGATAACCCGTTGGTAAAGGATGAACGCCGTCGTCACTGAGTAACTCCTGCAAGTCACCCTTTCGCTTGAATCGATTGCGCAGATCAATCCAAGATATATTTAAGTCGCTGATCAATCGCCGCAGGAAACGATTGTACATGCCATGCCAATGCTCAATCCCGCCGCAGAGGCCGATCCAATGCCCCAGTTTATCGCCGTAGAATCGAACCAAATGTCGGTAATACCGAACGGGGTCGAGGGGCAACAGGGTGAGAAGGACCGGCAAGGTTCCTCTCCCTTCGATTTCCTTGACCAGCCTCGTCACATTTTCTAAATACTCCCTCAGTGGAACGATCGGTTCATGAACATCGTGGGGACTGGCTGCTACCTCGTCCCAGCGAAAATTACAATCGTTGCCCCCGATTTCGATGAGTACAAGATCCGGATCCAGGTCCAGGACATCGGCCTTGAGACGCTGTAAAAGATGGGTCGAGGTGTCATTCCACACCCCTTTATTGACCACCTGAATATCTCTTCCTTCCCCATCTAACCGTTCCTGAAGAAAATACGGGTAATTCTGTCGCTGGATGCGCAATTGGCCCCTAAAAAAGGAGATTCCCCGGGTCACGCTGTCCCCGAAACAGACAATTTTCACCGTTAACCCCTCTTTTTCCGCAAAATCTTGCCCTCTTATTAGCGTCCCGTTTAAGCATATCACAGACTGGACACAGGATTCGCGCCAATGGTCAACCGTAACACATGCCGATCCCATTTCGTCTGTATGATGTGGATAAAAGATATCTTCGAGGGATGAGGGGATTGGACAGTATGCCCGAACCGATGAGAAGCGGCGGCCGCTACATGCCCGGGCTGGATGGATTGCGAGCACTGGCGGTACTCGCGGTCCTTGCCTACCACCTGAACCCGGGCTGGGCCCCGGGTGGGATGTTGGGGGTAGGCGTTTTTTTCGTGTTGTCGGGGTACCTCATTACCGATCTTTTGGCAGAAGAATGGCGTCAAACAGGTCGGATCGATCTTCGGGATTTCTGGATGCGCCGCTTTCGCCGCCTCATCCCGGCACTGTGGCTGCTGCTGATCACCGTGATTCTCGTTTTGCTTGTCTCCGATCCCGGACGGCTGGGGAGCCTCTGGGGGGACTTGGTAGCGGCCTTCTTTTATGTGAGCAACTGGTGGTATATTTTTCATCACATCTCGTACTTTCAACAATTCGGGCCGCCCTCTCCTTTTGGACACCTGTGGTCCCTGGCCGTAGAGGAACAGTTCTACCTGCTGTGGCCCTTGCTGCTGGCCTTGGGACTCCGCCGCTTGTCCCGACGCTGGATGTTGACCGGGATTTTGACGGGAGCGATCCTCTCGGCCGGGGCGATGGCGTGGATTTATCAGCCGGGAGTAGACCCCAGTCGGGTCTATTACGGGACGGACACCCGGGCCTTTGCGCTGCTGTTCGGCGCGGCCCTGGCCCTGGTTTGGCCGAGCCGACATTTGGCACCGGCCCTTTCCCGGGGGCGCCGGCGGCTGCTCTCCGCTGCGGGCATCGCGGGGCTCCTCGTGGTCTTGATTCTGATCTTGACGTCCGATGAGTACGGACCTTTTCTCTATCCGGGAGGGATGCTGCTGCTCTCCCTGGCCACCCTGGCAATGGTGGCCGCCGCCGCGCACCCCGGTGTGGCTTTCGGGCGCATCCTGGGATGGGCACCCCTGAGGTGGATCGGGGTGCGCAGTTACGGGATCTACCTTTGGCATTATCCCGTCATCGTCCTGACGACTCCTCTGAACACTGCCGGCCAGTGGGATGGAATCCGGGCGGGACTCCAGGTAGCGGCGAGCATCGGGTTGGCCGCCCTATCCTGGCGTTTTATCGAGAAGCCCATTTTACGCCGGGGAAAATCCGGGGGCCAAGTTGGCGGTGCGGCCCCCGCCCTTGGCTCTCTGGGCCGACTGTGGACAACCTTGCGCAAAGGCGGTCGAGTTCGAGTTGTGGGGCCCGCACGCCTGACCGGCGCGGCCGCGCTGTCGGCGGCGCTCCTGCTGATCGTTGCCGGATCGTGGCTTCACGCTCATGCGGGCGCGAATGTCCTGGGGTGGGGTCCATGGCGAGGTGGAGGAACTGCCGTTTCTGTCACGGCTCCCGTTCCGGGCATGGGCGGCTCCCCGCCGGAGCCCGCCTCTGTAGCGCCTACTTCACAGCCCGGAGGGAGCGCGGGCACTCGCCCGGGGACACCCCATCAGGGCTCAGGGGGCACCTGCCCTCCTCCGTCCACTCCGGGACCGTCAACCTCTACTGACGGATCCACGGAGGGCGCGGACGGGGCACCTTCTTCGGGCGGAGGTGAGCCGGGCACTGGAACCTCGCCTTCCGGTCCCTCGGACAATCCCCGATCCTCCGGGGATCAAGGCGGGAATCCCGGCCAGGATGGGAAAGTAGGCACGGGAATCACTGTGGTAGGCGATTCGGTCCTTCTCGACGCCGCACCGTACCTGCAGAACCTCTTGCCGGGAATTGTCGTGGATGGCAAGGTGGGTCGACAATTCATCCAGGCGGGTGACGTGGCCGCTGAATTGGAACGCACCGGAAAGCTCGGAGACACCGTCATCATCGAGCTCGGCACCAATGGACCTTTCACAGACCGGCAACTGGACGATCTGTTAGCCCAACTGGCCCCCCGGCGGGTCCTGGCGATCAACGTCCGGGTCCCACGTCCCTGGCAGGACGTGGTCAATCGTACCCTCGCCGCAGCCGCCGCCCGCCACCCGGATCTCACGGTCATTGACTGGTATCGCGCCAGTTCAGGGAAAACCGAATGGTTCTATTCCGACGGGGTCCATTTGACTCCCCAAGGATCCAGGGCATACGCCGAACTTGTCGCCGCCGCGATTCGGCCCAATAGGGCGTTATCACCCCTCCCTTCCCGAAGTGCTCTAGATGTGCAGGACTTCACCTTGTCCGTGCGGCATCCGGCATCTTCCGCGAAACGACCCGCGACCACGGACAGTACCATCAAGGCTTCACCCTCGGTCCCCCCGGCACCTGAAGATGAGTCACCGTTGCAACGGGGAGATGAACCGGGTGGGCGTCCATCCCCCACAACTATACACAGTCCACACTGATCACCAACAAGCGGCCTTGGCAACTTTCCGGCCCGGCCAATGTCCCGAGGATGTTGGCCGGGTTTTCGCTACCGTCGGAGCCAAGCCCCCACGAACATGCAGCAGGGAAAACTTTTGCATACTCTTAGTTCCTTGGCCCATGGACCCATGAACCGATTCCAAAAAATCGGACCAATGAATCCGAAAAATCGGACTATCCGTCGGATAGATGCCCTCGACAATGCGCAGTATACCCGAAAATACTTCTGTTTTTTGCATCTTTCGGATTGATTCTGACATGGCATCATTTTTGCTGAGCATGAGGGCGTACCACATTTCAATCATTGTAATGGAGGTTGATGGTGGATGAAGGCTGCTGTCGTTCACAGTTTCAGCGAACCGTTACGCATTGAGGACGTACCGAAGCCCACACCCGGCGAAGGCGAGATTGTCGTAAAGATTGAAGCCTCCGGACTTTGCCACACGGATATCCACGCCGCCCACGGCGACTGGCCGATCAAGCCCAAGCTACCCTTCATTCCCGGTCACGAGGGCGTCGGGATCGTCGAAAGTGTCGGCAAAGGCGTGACCCGAGTCAAAGAAGGGGATCGGGTGGCCATTCCCTGGCTTGGGTATGCCTGCGGTCACTGCAAATACTGCGTGAGCGGCTGGGAGACGCTGTGCCAGAGCCAGAAGCAGACCGGATACATCTTGGACGGCGCTTATGCGGAGTATGCCAAGGCGTATGCGGATTATGTCGGAATTGTTCCGAAAGGAGTGGATCCCTTCGACGCGGCACCGCTGACCTGCGCTGGGGTAACCACGTATAAAGCTGTTAAGATGTCGGGCGCTCGACCCTCCTCCCTGGTAGCGGTATTCGGCATTGGTGGCCTTGGGCACTTGGCCATGCAGTACGCAAAAGTTGCCGGCGCATCTGTGGTCGCGGTGGATTTGGTGGACGAAAAGTTGGATTTAGCCAAACAGCTCGGGGCGGATTTTGTCATCAACGGAAGAAAACAGGATGCCGTGGCGGAAATCCAGAAACTCGGTGGAGCGGACGCCGCCATCAGCGTGGCGGTATCGCCGAAGGCGTTTGAGCAAGCATATCAGTGCCTCCATCCCGGCGGCACTGTGGTGTTTGTGGCGCTCCCGGCCGACAACTACGTTCAGATTCCGATTTTCGAAACAGTCCTCAACGCCATCCGGATTCAGGGATCGATTGTGGGAACCCGAGTGGATCTGCAGGAAGTGTTCGACATCCACGCCTCCGGCTTGACAAAAGTGATGTACGAAAGGCGCAAACTGGATGACGTCAACCAATGTTTCCACGAAGTTGAAAGCGCCCAGGCCAAGGCTCGGCTGGTGTTTGAAATCTGACAGCTCCACATTACGCAAAGGGGGAACCGACTTGCCCAAGTTCATCATCGAGCGTTCGATCCCCGGAGCGGGCAAGCTTTCCCGGGAAGAGCTTCACCAAATCGCGAAGAAGTCCAATCAGGTGCTGCAGGATCTGGGCCCAGGTATTCAATGGGTGCACAGTTATGTGACGAATGATAAGCTCTACTGTGTCTACCGAGCACAAACAGAAGAGCAGATCGCTGAACACGCCCGGAAAGGTGGATTCCCAGTCGATCGCATTGAGGTGATTCATGATATCATGGACCCTACAACCGGCGAGTGAAGTCTAAGACTCTAAGACTCTATCATGTCACGGCCCCTCCATGGGGCCTATTTATGTCGAATCTTTTCGGTATTCAGCTATTTGTTGAACTTTGTTGTATAATCATCGGTAAGACCTTCTGATTGGGAGGGGCCACTTTGCGACTCACGAAGTTTGTCGTTCCGGAGATTATTTTTGGAAATGGGGCTCTTCTGGAAGTCGGACGGGCTGTGATTCGCCTCGGAGGCAGTCGGGCCATGGTGGTGACGGATCCGGGAGTGGTCGAAGCAGGATGGACAAAGAGAGTCACTCAATGTTTGGACGCAGTGGATGTTCCGTGGTCCTTGTGGAGCGCGCTCACCCCAAACCCCAAGGATGTCGAGATCGACAGCGGGGTGCAGCAGTATCTACAAGAGCACTGTGATTGCTTGGTCGCCATTGGAGGGGGCTCGGTCATTGATGCAGCCAAGGCCATAGGAGCCGTGGTCGTACACGGCACCCGGGTACATGAATTCGAAGGGACGGACAGAGTGGGGCACCCGCTCCCTCCGCTCGTGGCTATCCCCACCACGGCCGGCACCGGGGCCGACGTTTCCCAGTTTGCGGTAATCGTAGATACGAGCAGAAGATCCAAGATGGTGATGATCTCAAAGTCATTTATTCCCGACATTTGTCTCAGCGATCCGACCACCTTGATGACAAAGTCAGCCGAACTGACGGCATATACGGGTATCGACGCCTTGACCCACGCCATCGAAGCTTATGTGTCCCGGGCTGCCACTCCTTTGACAGATGGTTACGCACTCCGGGCGATACGGCTGGTCGCCACCTCCCTTCGCCAGTCAGTGGCATCCCGCAGCAACAGCGGGGCCAAGGAGTCCATGATGATGGCGAGCCTGCAGGCGGGAATCGCCTTCTCCAATGCCGTGCTGGGAGCCGTACACGCAATGAGTCACGCCATCGGCGGGATGCTGGATCTGCCTCACGGCCTGATCAACGGAGTCCTGTTGCCCTATGTGACCGAATTCAACCTTCTCGCCTGTCCAGATCGATTCCGGGATGTGGCCGAAGCATTCGGCGAGCACATCGACCACGCCCATCCTATGGAGGCCGCCGAGAAAAGCATACGTGCCATTCAGCGACTGTGTACCGACATCGGTATACCGAGTCGACTTCGCGACTTGGAGATTCCGAGGGAGTTAATCGGCGAATACGCCTCCCGGGCCGTTCAAGACCCGTGTCTGGCCACCAATCCGAGGGACATGTCCCACACAGACCTCTTGGCATTGTTCGAAGCCGCTTGGTAAAATGTCGACCCGGCGTGGCACTCGTGTGGGGAATGGACGGTGAGTGCCTTGACGACACCCGAAAAATTGGATCAGTTACTGGAAAAACTGACGGGGGTTTATTCGTCCAAAAAAACATACTACCGAGAACTTCAGCAGACTGTGTACACCTTGGCCACACGCAATGTCCAGTTGGAATTGCTGAATCGCCTTGTCACCGAGTTTCACGTTCAGGAATCTCCTGTGGAATGGGTGGGATTTCTCGGTTCTCTTTTGGAGGGATGGCCGGGTTTAAACCGCATTATTCTAACTCTGCGGGAAATTGAGGATCAAACGACACTGACGATCTACGATACATCCGGTCGCAACGCCACCATGATACCGGTTCCGGGTGACCGGTGCACGACATTGGACAAAGACTTGCCGAGTGCCGAAGGGCTTGGGGGAGATTTTCGCGCCGAGGGGATCATGGAAGCAGACTTCCTGGAGGCCGAGGACGATCGCTTTTGGTTTCGCCTTTTGGGAAGGGCGGATGCCCGCTTCGGGGCGCTGATCCTTACATTCCACCCCCGATCCACAGCCTGGACGAAAGACGAACAGTTCCTGGCCCGCTTCACCGACCATCTTCAGGTATGCTTAGAAAATGCGCTCTTGTATCGACGGATTCAACGCTACCAACGTGAATTGCGCCAAATCAACCGGTTTGCCATCATGGGCGAAATCGCTGGCGAGGTGGCCCATGAGCTCAATGGCCCTCTCACCATTCTTCTCGGTAATGCTCAGTTGTTGATGAAGCAGTTGGATGAAGGAATGCTGCGGGAATTGGGGGAAGACATTCTGTCGGCCGGACTGCGGTGCAGGGATGCGGTGCAACGCTTGTTGGTGGTGGCCCGGGGCGGAGAGGTTCATCTGCAGCCTGAAGTGACCTCGTTGGAGCGGATCGTCGATGATGCGCTTCAAAGTCTTTATTGCGTGTTCAAAGAGCGGGCCATCGATGTTCGTTTGTTTTTCTCCCAAGGACCGTTGTACACTTGGGGCGTCTCCTCGGAGTTGGTCCAAATGGTGACTCATCTCCTTTCGAATGCTTGCGATGCCATGCAAGATCAGCCCGTGCGTCGGTTGATCCTATCGGGCAACCGAAAAGACGGGAGCCTCTTGTTGAGATGCAGCGACACCGGGCCCGGAATTGATCCATCCATCTTGCCGGATTTGTTTAAACCATTCATCACCTCCAAGCCTCCCGGGAAGGGCACCGGACTGGGACTGAGCAGCGCTCGGCGCATTGCTCGAAAATACGGTGGGGATGTGCTCCTGGAAAACACGGGCCCCGAGGGCACTGTGTTTTCCGTCCTTCTTCCCGCCGTCCACTCAACCCAGGGAGGTGAGGTGACGCACAATGACCCACGTCCTGGTCGTTGATGACGATCCCGGGATCACCCGTTTTTTCCAACGCTTTTTTGCCCAACGCGGGGTCGCGACGTCTTCAGCACACACCGTGGAAGAGTTTAACCTCCAATTGGAGAAGGAGTTCCATCTCGCATTGGTGGACATTCGTTTCGGCCCGGTGGACGGGGTCCAGCTGATCAACCAGATCACCCGAAAGCACCCCCATTGTGCCGTCATAGCCATCACCGGGTACGCCTCGGTGAAGACCGCCGTGCAGGCCATGAAAGCAGGGGCCCGGGATTTTATCGAAAAGCCCTTCACAGATATCGATCAACTGCAGCGCCAACTGGGTGTTTATTTAAAGCAACCCGACCCAAACCGGGACGAGGATGACCCCTGGCCGGATCTGTGTCCGATCCTCCGAAAGATTGGGATGATCTGCTCTGCGAATTCCCCGTTGCTGCCCATTCTGCGAATCGCCATGCGCATCGCCGATTCAGACATCCCGATTCTGATCCTGGGTGAGACCGGGGTGGGAAAAGAGCAGGTGGCGCGGTTTGTGCATGAGGCGAGTTCCCGGCAGAACAACCCCTTCTTGGCCATCAATTGCGCAGCCATTTCCGATACATTGCTGGAAAGTGAACTCTTCGGACACGACAAGGGGTCGTTCACCGGGGCAACGGAAACCCGTCAGGGACTGCTGGAACTGGCCAACAAGGGGACCCTGCTGCTCGATGAGGTGGCAGACATGCCCGTCCGCCTCCAGACGGTACTGCTTCGGGTTCTGGAACAGAAAGAGTTTTTGCGAGTTGGCGGACGATCGCCCATTCGCAGTGACGCCCGGATCTTGTCCGCCACCAATCGCCCGGTGGATCAATTGGCCGCCGAGGGGACGTTTCGGGAAGATCTTTTGTACCGGTTGGATGGCATTCGTCTGGAAATTCCCCCGCTTCGGTATCGCAAGGACGACATTTTGCTCATGATGAAGGATTTCTTGAAGCGACAGGATTTTCCGGAAGACCACGTGTCACCAGACGTCGAACGGTATTTGACCGCCTACGCATGGCCGGGAAACGTGCGAGAACTGAATCAGGCCCTTCGCCATGCCATGGCTCTGGCGGGCAAGGGGCCGATCACTCCGGAGCATCTCCCGGCCAGAATTCGGCACGCGGTGGAGGGCTGCAGGCAGGATCCGGATGGTTTCTCCTGGGATCAAGATCTCGATCAACTGACAAAAAGGATCCTTCAGGATTGGCTGCAAAAAAAGGACTGCACGTTGGAGGAACTCGAGCAAACCCTGAAACAATTGAATCGTGAAGTGTTATTCCGGGTTGTGGAACACCTGTGGTTTAAGTACCAAAAAGATAAAAGCAAAGTCTGTAAGGTGTTAGGTATCAACGAGCGCAAGTTCCGTTATATTCTGTATGAACTTCGCCCGGATCGCGGGGACTCGCTGTAATTCCGAGGATCGTTGGCATCCCAAGAGTCCCCGTACGTTGCGGATGCGGACAACTCTCGACATCGTTTCTGCCCGGGAGCGGGCAAATTCGGGCAGACGCGAACCCGGCCGCTCACAAATTGGGCACCGGGCCCATGCGCCCGGTGTCCACATAAGATTTCCGTGGATCGACGGCCTCATCTTCCTCCCAACCTGCTGCCGTCTGCCTTTCCACCGGCTGCCGGCACGAGAACGACACTCAACCGATAATGCCTGTGGGGATGGCAGGCTGAAGGCGATACAGTTCCTCCACTTCCTTCCAGTGGTCGAGAAGAACGCGAACCATCTTAGGATCGAATTGGCGACCACTTTTGGTGCGCAAATACCTCTGTACCTGAGAGGCGGCCCAGGGAATTTTATAGGGACGGTGCGAAAAAAGGGCATCGGTCACGTCCGCCAGGGCGACGATCCGGGCGCTCTCGGGGATTTCTTCGCCCCGGAGACCTTTCGGATATCCGCTGCCATCCACGTGTTCATGGTGACACTGGGCAATCTCCCGAGCCATTAATAGCGCCTCGTTGTAGCCGTAGATTTTCGCCATATTCTCACTGAAACGAGTCAGGAGCTCCGCGCCCTGGGTCGTGTGGGTTTCCACCAACCGCCGTTCCGCCGGGGTCAACGGACCGGGTTTGAACAAGATCTCCCGGGGAATGTACAGCTTTCCCACGTCGTGCAGGACCGATGCCATCCCCAACCACCTCGCCCGGGCCTTCGGCCATCCCAACCATTCGGCGAGGGACCGGGAGAGTCGGCCTACCCGATCCAAGTGCGGCTGCACCGACGGGTCACCGGTTTCAGCCAACTGTGCAATCAGCAAAAATAGCTGTTCGTAGGACTCGGCGACCGCCTGATACCCTAGTTCTTCTAGATCGCGGCACACCGCAAGGTAGTAAACCTGACCGAAAGCGCGCACCGGTGTCACCGTGAGGGAGAAATTCCACAACTCCCCGTCCGCCCGCTCGCAGGTTACGATCCCTTTCCATCCCTGTCCGCGTTCCACGTGTTCGCAGACAGATGCGGAGGTGCCGGGGATCAACCCTTTGGGTTTCGCATAGACCGCTTCCTTACCGGTCAAATCTTTGCACCTGAAGCCACTGGCCCGTTCATACGCCGGGTTCACGGCCAACACCCTGTGACGGGCATCGGCTACAATCACCGGATCATCGAGAAGCATATACGGGTCATACCAGTTTCCCATCTGTTGTTGACCTCCAGTACATCTACTGTGCCCGGCTGTTCAGGTGCGCCGCTACACTTTAAATCGATCTGTCACGTTCTGCAAAGTCGAGGCCGTATTCGACAGAGAGACCGCTGAGGCGGAAACCCGTTCGGCAATAGCCAACTGTTCCTTTGTCGCCGCGGACACGGTTGGCGTTCCGTCGGCGGTCTTCTGAGCAAAAGTACGGATGTCGTGGATGTTTCGAAGAATGCGGTTAACGGCCTCTACCACCCGATCAACCTGATGGCCGGCCTGCTCCATATGCCGTGCCGATTGATGGGCATTGTCGGCAATTCCCGAAATCGTTTTACCCGCCTGTTCCAGTCGGTCGGCGCCATACCTGACTTCCTGGACAGCCGTTTCCACCACCTGACTGAGCTGCACAGTCTGCTGGCGAACGTCTGCAACGAGCGAGGTGATCTCTTTCGCAGAAGACGCCGATTCCTCCGCCAGTTTTCGCACCGACTCCGCCACCACCGCCCCCCTACCCCGGCCCCCGCGCCCGCAACCTCAAAGCGCTATCCGCTGAAAAACCGGTGACGGTGCCCAGGGCCGCCGTTGGAAGAATCGTGCACGCCAAAAGGATCACCGCAAGTTTGACGCGAAC
The DNA here is from genome assembly GCF_023512215.1 of Kyrpidia sp. NCBI lineage: Bacteria > Bacillati > Bacillota > Bacilli > Caryophanales > Alicyclobacillaceae > Kyrpidia > Kyrpidia sp. Next base: position 14,322 of record NZ_JAILZZ010000060.1, read on the forward strand.
ACTCCTTAGAACCGGGGTACCTCCGGGTCATGAGACGCATGCGATTTTGGCGTGTTTAGCTGTGGGAGTGGTACTCCTCTGGACTGATCTGGGGAACGGAGGAATTGGCGCAGGGTATGGCGGAGAATGGTCAGAGTGGGGGTAAATATAATAATATCCATATATTGTAATTAATGGGCCACTGGAGGGGGCGGGGGCGCGGTACCGCCCCCTGCTCGCCGGCGGCGGGGGCGGGGCCGGCCCGCCCGGGACCGGCCCCGCCGCCCCCTGCCCGTCATTCGGCCTGGCGGATGGCCTCCACGGCC
>NZ_JAILZZ010000061.1:0-14337 GCF_023512215.1 Kyrpidia sp.
GTGGGGGCGCTGGTGATTCATTTTGCCGCCCGGTTACATATGTGAAGGGGCCGATTGGATGCTCAGCGGCCCAGCGCTCGCTCGTTGTCCTCCCGTCGGTATCAGAAGGGCGATCAGAAGGGCGAAGGCGATCGGCTCACCGCGTCAACACGTGCAACGACACGGCGGCACTGTCTCCTTCCAAAAAGCCGCCGGCGTTTTGCGTCAAGCCGGTCCGGGCGCCCTCCACCTGGCGCGCCCCCGCCTCACCCCGCAACTGCCAAACGATCTCAGCGAGCTGGGCGAGCCCGGTGGCTCCCACCGGGTGTCCCCTAGCGATCAGCCCGCCACCGGGGTTGACGGGCACTGAGCCTCCCAAGGCGGTGTCCCCGGACTCCACCAGCCTGGCCCCTTCCCCGGGGCTGCACAGCCCCAACTGTTCATAAGCCCACAGTTCCCCGGGAGCTGCCGCGTCGTGGACTTCGAGCACATCCAAGTCCCGGGGACCGAGTCCGGCCTGGGCATAGACGCGTTCCGCAGCCCGCTCCACATTGCTCCTCTTCTTCTCGGTCCCGCCCGAGGCCGGACCGGTCAGGGCGGAGAGTACCACGGAACCGGCGACAAAGACCGGCCGGCTCGTCCAGCGCCGCGCCGTCTTCTCCCGGGCGACGATCGCTGCCGCCGCACCATCACTCAAGGGCGAACACATCAGCAGGCGCAAGGGGTCGCTGACGACCCGGGAGGCCATGACACTCTCTACCGTCTGCGGCACCTGATACTGGGCGTAAGGATTGAGAGCCCCGTGACGGCTGTTCTTCGCGGCGATTGAAGCGAAGATCTCGACGGGCGTCCCGTATAACTCCATGTGGCGCCGGGCTTCCTCGGCGTAATAGTCCATGAACATGCTTTGCCGGCTTCGACCCCCACCGCCTGGAAACGCCCAGAGAGATTCTACGTCTGTTGCACCCTCGAAAGCGCGAAAAGTCCGGTCCTTATCCGGATGGATCATCTTTTCGACGCCGAGGACCAGCACTGTGTCGTACATTCCCGAGAGGACCGACAGACAGGCCAGATGAAACGCCGTCGACCCGCTGGCGCAGGCGTTCTCCACATTGAACATGGGAATCCCGGCCAACTCGGTGCCCGAGAGGAAGACCTGGCCGCGCACGCTCTCCTGTCTCCAGATGGCGCCGGCCATAGCATTGGACACGAACGCCGCCTCAATTGCCAACTCACGAATCCCCGCGTCTTCCAGGGCCGCCCGCGTCGCTTCCCGGGCCAACTCCTTCAAGCTCCGCTCCGGCTGCTTGCCGAACCGGGTCATGCCAACGCCGACCACTACCACTCGGTTCATTTCCGCTTCCTCCTTGCGCTCACTTCAGTTGACCTGCCGGTCGCGCCCGGACCAATAGGGCTCGCGCAGCGCTTTTTTGTCGATCTTGCCGTAGGGCGTCAGCGGAAGGGCCTCGACGAACCGGACTTCCTTAGGCCGTTTGTAGGCAGACAACTCCTTCCGGCAATGCTCGAGGATGCTCTCTTCGGTCACTTCCACCCCCCCTTGGGGTACAATGATCGCCATGACCGCCTCCCCCCAGTCGGGATGCGGCACGCCGATCACTGCCACCTGGGCCACTCCAGGGTGCCGCTGAATGGCGTTTTCCACCTCCGTGGTGTAGACGTTCATGCCTCCACTGATGATCATGTCTTTCTTCCGGTCCAGAAGATACACGTACCCCTCTTCGTCCATCATCCCGACGTCTCCGGTGTGCAACCACCCGTCCCGCAGGGCTTCCGCCGTCTTTTCCGGTTGGTTATGGTATCCCACCATCGTGTAAAGGGTACGGGCCGCGATTTCGCCTTCCACCCCGCGCGGCACCTCGTTGCCGTGTTCGTCGACGATTTTGACTATGCTCATCGCCACGGGCTGGCCGCAACTGCGCAGCCGGTGGACGCCCTCCGGGTCGGTGCGGTGATCCTCTTTTTTCAGGCGCGTGATGAAATTGGGCGCCTCGCTCTGACCGTACAGTTGCATGAATACCGGACCGAAAATCTCCAAACCCTGTTTAAGTCGTTCCGCGGTAATCGGCGCCGCGCCGTACACAATGGTCCGCAGGGACCGGAGATCATAGGTTCGGCCGCCGATCTGGTCCATCACCCGGTAGATCATTGTCGGCACCATGAACGTGAGGGTGATTTTGTTCTGTTCAATACGATCCAGGACCAATTGGGGGTCAAATTTTCGTTCAACATAGTGGGCCGCCCCTTTGATCAAGCCGGCCAAAAGCACCATCCCCGCGCTGTGCGGCAGGGGCGACATCAAGAGGATCCGCTCGTCGTCCTGCAATCCCATCTCCATGATGTGGGAGAACAGATTGAGAACAATATTCTCTTGGGTGTGAACCACCCCTTTGGGCAGACCGGTGGTGCCACCGGTGTAGATGATCAGGGCCATATCCTCAGGTGAGACGTCCACCCCGATATCTTCCTCTGTTTCATGGGCTTGAAACACTTCCCAAGATATGAACCCGTCGGGACACTGCTCCTCGGGGGCGACGCCCACCACCGTCTTCAGATCCGGCAGATCACGGCGGATCTTTTGGACGACGTCGAAGAAATTGGGCCCGACCACGGCCAGCTCGGCTCCGGAATCTTTCAGGATATACGCGATTTCTTTTTCGCCAAGCATGTCGTTGAGGGGCACCTTGGTGCCGCCGGCGAACGTCAGGCCCAGATCGCTGATCACAAATTCCGGGCAATTGGACATCATCAGGGCGACGCGCCGGTTCGGCCCGACCCCGCGGCGGGCCATCGCCCGGGCCACCCGCAGGGCGGCCCGATGGAGGGTATCGTAGGTGAGAGTCTGTCCTCCGAAGACGATGGCCGGCCGGTCGCCGTGGATCGGTAACACACGGCGAAACAAGCTCCGCAAGGTCGACAATTCACGATCCATGTTGCAAACCTCCCATTTTCATTTCATGCGTCACTTTGCCCCGCGCAAGGCATGAAGGCGGTTCAGCACATGTTCCGGATGGGCGTCGGCGGGAACGACCCCGTATCCCGGCCCCCGGTCGGTAGCTTCGGGCAGAGGTCCGGGCTCTTTCCAGAAGTCCCGATTCAGTCCGCCCGCGGCCGCCAAGCCTCGTTCCCAGAGAGCGGCCATCCCGTCCCACGAGACTGAGGGAAAGAGGGCGAAATCCACCTCCCTGCCCACCGGCAGAGCAACCGCCTCTCCGTGCCACCGGACGCCCTTGAGCCATTGGTAGTGATCCGCCACATTCCAGACGGGTTGATAGAGCGACCACAGTCCGCCAACCTTTTCCGAGTCCGTTTCATCCTCATCCAGCACAAGGGCAAAAATGCGGTAACCAGAAAACGCGCGCAGGCAATCGGCCACATACATCGCCGCAGCGTCAATCTCGTCCTCCTCCGGATCGACGGCCCCTCCCGCCCCGGTCCGCTTCCTCGCTTCCGAGAGCCACCGCCTGGGGGAGTCGGTCACGAGGGCTGTGGGGTGCCCCGGGAACAAAGACTCCAACCCCGACAACACCTCGCCCACGACCCGCCTCGGCTCCTCCAGGCCAAGAAGTTTCTTGCAGACAAAGGTCGTCGACTTTCCTTGCCACGGAGCCGCAATCTCCGGATGGGAGTCGAGCCATCCCATAAAAAAGGAGGATATCGGTACGCTCAGCACATCCGATTGGAGCAGCCGCTGCCCCTGGCTGTACACCGACAGAAATTGCACCGGGTCTGTCCACAACCCTCCCCTTCCGCCGGCGAACAACCGCTCAGCGTATTCCACAAAATCGATCCAGATCCCGCCGCCGCCGAACCATTCCGCAGCCACAGCCGTTCCCTCCCGTCTCCCGGCCGAGCCACTCAGGCCTCGGCCCGCAGGCGGGTGAGACGGGCTTCCAGTTCGGCGATTCGCACATCCTTCGGATCCGGCAGATAGATCGATTGAATGGCGTCCGCCGCCATCTTCACCTGAGGCGACCCGGCATATACCACCTTCGGATCTCCCCAACACCCGTACCAGGGCAGGTGAGCCGGTGGTTCCTCGGTGACCCACTCCCGGACGAATTCTCCAAAAGGAACCCCCCTCCGGAGGCGCGCCCGGCGTTCCTCCTCCCGCGCCCGCTCTGTGGCTTCCCGATCCAGCACCAAAGTGTCCGGATCATACACCACCCGGTAGATGTCCCGGGCGACCTCGACGGAAATCAATCCTTCTTCCAGATCCTTCATGACCAACTCCGGATCCCGTTCCAGCACATCCCCGTAACCGCCGCCGGCTCCCTGGGTCAAGATGTAGAGCTCCCCTTCCTGGACGAGTTCAAACTGCAAACCGCGATGGTGGGTGCTGTAGGAAGCCTCTTCAAAAGGACGCTCGTTGAGCATGTCCTCCATGGTGTAACGCATGTTCTCGGGCGCCTCCTGCATCTTGCGGAACACATTGACGCCTTTGATCTTGGCGAGGGGATAGGCCGGACACCCGTACCCGCCGAACAGCCCGTAGATGCTCGGGTATTTGGACCCGATTGTGGTGGACATCAGGCCCCAGTATGGCGTGTCCTTGACCGCCACCATCATTTGGTAGCCGTGTCCCCCTCGATATTTGCCGAATCCCTGGTTGTCTTTCATGATCCGCCGGGACAACTGGATCATCGGAATCTCTTCCTCGATCAACTCCTGTTCACCCTGTTCCGCCATGGCGGCAAACAGCGGAGCGATGGCGTGCTCGCCGTCTGCATCCTCCCTGGCGCCTCCCGGCATCCCGTTGAGGTCCGCGCAGAGATTACCGACAATCTCGCCGTTCTGCGTAATCCCGCCGTAGAGGAATGTCGCGATCATGTTGTACCAGGGGGCCAATACTTTCGTGTACTTCTCCGGTGAACTGTACAAAAACTTTGCGAGGCAGAGTTGAGCTGCCGTGAACAGCGGAAAGATCGTCATCATGCTTTGGGCATTTGGCGCCTCATAGGAACAGTCAAAAATAGTCTTGGGGGTGACGGTGAATTTCATAGGCGCCACCACCGCCTGGTTGCGCGGCATATCCGGCCAGATGAAGCTGAGGAATAGCTGGGCGATGACCCCTTTGGCGCCGACAATGATCGTATTGTTCGACCGATTGGCGAACTCCGGAGCCGATCCGGACAGGTTAAAATGCAGTTCGTCCCCCTTTTTCGTCACTTCCAAATTGGTTTTGATCAGGATGTTCTCACGCAAAGTCCCGTCGGCAACCGCCATGGCCCGCACCGTGCCGTCAGGCCATTGGCGCAGGCGCCGCTTGACCTCCTCCACCGTATCGTCGAGGGTCTTGCGCAAAGTGGCGATGATGGCGTCCACTCCGTAGTCGGCGATCGCCTCCTCAATCCGCTGCTTCATGCGCATACAAGCCGACAGTTTCGCCTTCATATCCTGCAACTGGAGCTTCGGCTCGCGGACGGAGTTCTGCAAAAACGTCACCAAATCTTTTTTGAGCGTGTAATTTTCGGCTACTTTAAAAGGCGACATCATCAGTCCTTCCATGAACTTCGACTCGGCCGCGGAGGGGATCCCGCCCGGTTCGACAGCCCCGTTTTCCCCCTCGTGAACGACCGCCACCGCCCAGGCGACAAGCTCTCCACCGTAGAACACCGGCAACATCAGGCTGTGGTCGGCATTGTGAATACCACCGTAGCGGGCGTCGTTGTGCATGAAAGCGTCTCCGGGCCGGATACCCACGGTGGGCTCGTCCTTCCAATATTGGTAGGTGTATTTCACCGCGTACTGGGCCGTGGTGGAAAAGGCCAGGACGCCCCCGGAACTGGCCAAGGACAAATCGCCGCTGGTGGTGTAAATTCCCGTAATCAAATCACCCCATTTCGCTCCCGGTGCGGCACCGATCTGTTCCAGCATCTCGAAGGACTCACTGGCGGCGGCCTGAAGTTTGCTGCGCACGATGCTGATGACGGGATCCGGCACGCGCTCAATCGCTGCCCGCTCCCTCTCGGTGATCGGCGCCAGGCCGTGGTCGTACATGATCGCCGGATCGGGCCCCAAAAACAACGTGGTACCCTTCAAAAATTGCTCGACCAGTTCCCGTTCCTGCTGATCGTTGTCGTGCGGGGTGAACATGAACACCACTCCTCCTTGTAAACCTTGTCTCGGATTCTTCCTCACGTCCGCAGGATCCACGCCGAACCCTGCGCTCCCATCACCAATCGCCAGCCCGTCTCCACCAGATATGTGGTCCGCGGAGACTCGACGAGGGCGGGACCCTCTACGATCGAACCGGGGGACAATTGCCCGACGTCGTACACCGCCGTCTGCACCATCCCGTCCAACCCCGTGAAATGACAGGGACGGACCTTGACCGGCTCGACGGCGACACGGCCGGACGCCCCACCGGGTTTTCGGAAGGGGATGGTCTCGAGTTCCACATAGGCAATGACGCGGATGGTGTTAATCCGAATGCCGGCTTCCGGCGACTGGCTGCCTTCTCCGAACCGTTCGCCGTAATTCTTGCTGAAAGCGGCGATGAGGTTCATCACGTCCCGGACGTTGTTCAGGCGCGTGGTGGGGCAGACCACCGAGGTCTCGGTCCGCTGATTGCCGTACCGCATATCCAGCTCCAGGCGGAAGCGGATATCCTCTTCATTCATCCCCTGGCGCAGCAGATCTTCCCTCCCGGCGTCTTCCAACTCCGCCACCAATGCGTTGAATCGGTCGTATTGGTCGAACAGCTTCCGCGTGTTGGAGTCGTAGATGTGGATGAACACATTCCGCTCATGAATGTGCAACTGGTTCATCAGTCCGGCCCCAACGGCGGAGAAAATCGAACTGAACGGCGGAACCAGAATTTTGTCGATACCGAGCACCCCGGCGATGCCGCAAGCATGCAGAGGCCCGTTCCCCCCGTAGGCCAACAAAGTAAAATCCTTTGGGTCATACCCTTTGACCCCGAGCTCCTGAAACATGGCGTGGGCCATGTTTGTGTCCACCTTCTGTTTGATCTGTTTGGCCGCCTCGATCACGGAAATCCCCAGTTCCTCGCAAAGGTATTCCCGCACGGCGAACTCGGCCCGCCGCCGGTTGAGCTTCACGGTACCGCCGGCGTAGTGGTCCGGGTCCAGGTATCCCAACAAAAGATCGGCGTCGGTGACCGTGGGGTACATACCGCCGCGGTCGTAACAGGCAGGCCCCGGGTCGGAGCCGGCGCTTTCCGGCCCCACCTCAATCGAATTGAAAATCTGGTTGTACCGGGCGATCGACCCGCCTCCGGCCCCGATGATCTTGAGGTGGAGCATTGGCACGTTGACCAACCAACGGTCGATCACCGGATTGAACTCGTAGAATTTGATCCCCCCGCCGACCACCAGACCAATGTCGCAACTGGTTCCGCCGATGTCCATGGCGATCAGCTTCCCGGTGTCAAATTCCTCACTCAGCCTCTCCGCCACGTTGATGCCCGATGTGGGCCCGGAGTGGATCGTTTGTAAAGCGTGGGTGGAGTTGAGCTGGGCCATCCCGCCGGTGTTATGGACCACCAGCATCGGCTTGGTGTATCCGTACTCTTTCAGCGTCATCTCAAGAGCGCTCAGGGCATGGTACATCTGATCGTGCAGATAGGCGTCGAGGATGGCCGACGTGGCCCGGCCGTATTCCCCTTTACGCCCGACCACCCGGTGGGACAGGATCACAGGGATGGCTCCGAGCATGTGCGACGGATATTCCTCGAGCAAAATCTCTTCCACCCGTTTCTCGTGAACCGGATTGACCACGGAATTGACCAGCGCCACGACAAACGCCTGGGTGCCCCGGTCCACTAGGCGCCGGATCTGGAGCCGCAGATGTTCCTCGTCCAGGGGCATGAGCACCTGCCCTTTATAATCCACCCGCTCCCGCACCCCGGCGATCATGGTGGGGGGCACGAGGGGATCCGGTCTCCGGGCCGCCGGAAGGTCCTGCTGTTCCTTGGGCGTCAGCCCCTCCCCATACCCCCGGCCCCGGCTCAGGGGCACGGAACTTTCGTACCCGGCGGTGGTCAGGAGCCCCACTTTCGGCCCCTTGCGCTCCAGCAAGGCGTTGGTGCCGAGGGTCGTGGCGTAGCGGACCGAATCGACCTGGGACAGCACCGTCCGGACGTCCAGCCCCAGCTCGTCGCAAGCCCGGTCCAGAGCTTCCATGAATCCCAGGGCCAGATTGTGATGGGTGGTGAGGGCCTTGGCCTCCACTTGCTTTGCGTCCCATACGAGAAAACAGTCCGTAAAGGTTCCGCCGATGTCGACACTGATGCGCTTCATACTCGCGACTCCTTTCCGCCGTTCAGCCACCGGGCTTTTAACGCGTCGATATCGAACTGCATGTCGTAGACGGGGGGGTGCCCCGGCGGCAAGTATTCAACCTCAACCATCGTCCCGCACCCCGGACAGTAATACTCCACGATCTGCACCCAATCGGGGTCCGGGGCAAAGCTATACGCGTACCGGTCGGGATCCAGGATCGGGCGGTGGATCTCCCGCGGATCCCGGGCATACACCAAAAGTCCCTCTTTATAATTGGACCGGGCGGGAGCGAGGATCTGCCCGCATTTGCGGCAGCACCACGTCTCCTCCTTCAGGTCGATCGCCAGATATTCCGTCATCGCCACCTTCATCGTTGACTCCCCCTTTCGTAGCGCATAAACAGATCTCTGTTCTCGTTGACGCGAAAATTCCAACCCTCCGCTACCCGGCAGGTGAACAGTTTGTCCTCAATCAGCGCGGGCCCATGGCCCGAAGCCCCCGGTTCCAGGTCCTCGAATCGGTACACCGGCACCTCCAGCACCTGTCCCGACGGCTGCAAGATCGACTGATGCCGGGAGGCCTCCGGCTTGTATTCCCCTAGATCCCCGCTCGGTTGGAAGGTGAAATGGCGAATCGGTTTGACGACCTTCAGGTGCAAACGCCCCGGCTTGTCACGCCGATCGGGGCGGGAGGCGATCTCCGCAAGCGGGACCACTTCATACCCGTCGTCCCCTCCATATCGCGCGTCCATCTCCAGCCGGCATTCGTCGAGGTCGAACCCTTCCGCGAACATGTCGCGCCTAGCCCGCTCCCGTAACTCCGAGACCTTTTCTTCTAGGCCCGCGGCGTCCCGACTCCGCAACACCGTCTCGTATTCGTGGGCGATGTCGCTGAAACTGATGCCGAAAGCACTAAACACCGCCGCCAGCCGCGGGACGATGACGGTCCGGATGCCGACCGCCTCCGCAACGCCACAGGCACTCATCGGGCCGGCGCCTCCAAATGCGAGAAGGGTGGTCTCGGCAGGATTCTCTACGTATTGCGACAAACCCTCTGCAATTTTCGCGATATAGGCTCTCTCCATAGCGAGGAGGGCCTCCTCCAGACCCAAGCCGAGCGGGGCGGCGATCTTTTCTTCCACGGCGCGCCGGGCGCGGCTGTTGTCAAGGACCATGTTCCCGCCGAAGTACGAATGGGCGTCGAGGATGCCCATCAAAAGGTAGGCGTCGGTGATCGTCGCCTCCTGTCCGCCCCGCGCGAAACACGCCGGTCCCGGGGCGGCCCCCACACTGTCCGGACCGACCCGGATCCGCCCTCCCTCCGCGCGGAACACCGAGCTCCCACCCGCCCCCACGCTGATCAGATCGCTCAGGGGGAAGGAGGTGCGGATGCCCTCGATCTCACCTCGGACCATCTCTTTGACTCCGCCGTCCCGGACCAGGCCGATGTCGGTAGTGGTGCCGCCAATGTCCATGGTCAGGAGTACCGGCAACCGGTAATGACGTGCCAGTGCCCGTGCCCCTTCCATGCCGCCCCGGGGTCCCGAACCGTAGGTCTTGATGGCCGTGGTTTTGGCAACCCGGGCGGAATTTCCGTCATTGTGAAAAATCAACAGCGGGTTTTTTATTCGGTGATTCCTGAGAAAATTTTCGGCATTATATAAGAACCTCTCCATCACCGGATGGAGGAACGAATTGATCAGCGCGCTCCAGGTTCGCGTCCGGTCGTCTTCGTCATCGGCCAATTCGTGAGAAAAGAGGACCGGAACAGCTCCGAGCAGGTGACGCGGATACTTCTCCAGGACAATCCGTTTGATTCTTCGTTCTTCAACGTCGCGCGTCGGACCGTCCATGCTCACCACGAGCCGGTTCGCCCCTTGGGACAACAGTCGGTTGACAGCGCGGACCACGGAACGTTCTAGGACCGGTTCCTCTTGCGCCGGATCAACGCCGGCGACCCGCTCGCCGACCATCACCTCGAGCATATCTCTTTCGGTCTGCCTCTCGGCGAGAAACGCCGGATCCGCTCCTTCGCGCAGAATGAGGCCGAGCCGCGGCCCTTTTTTCTGTACGATGGCATTGGTGCCGGCGGTGGTTGAATAGCGGATGTAGTCCGTCTCCTTCAACAGCCGGGCAATGTCCTCGTTCCCATACAGGGCTGTGGACCCGGATTTCAGGACTTCAATGAAACACTTGGTGAGATCAAAAGGGGTAGTCAGGGTCTTAGCCCGGACCACCTCCGACTCACGGAGAATGCAAATATCCGTGAAAGTGCCGCCGTTGTCAATATTGATCAACAAACTCATCGTTCCATCTCCTTTCTGCGGCCCCGGGCGATCACCCAATCAATAAGCAAGAAGGATGCCAGGTCACGCAGACAGCCATTGGACCGATAACCCCCGTGATTAACACGGGAAACAACTCCGGCCGGTTGCCCCTAAGAGAAAAACCTCAACATGTGACAAGATGGACACATTGTGACAATGTGACAATGTGACGCCGATAAAAGGGAAGCCGCAAACCCATTGTGGCCAATTTTCAGAGGTGGTAGAATGATAGTGTATTATCCGCTTTTGACGGAGAAAACCAGTCACAGCTTCGGGGGAAATAGCAATCGCCGTTAAGGAGGGAAAATCATTGTGGGTGACGCCTTGGTGGTCAAGAGATTCGACGAGTTCCATCAACTTGATCGAAAACTGCTGCAAGCGTGGGAACAGTTTATGTGCGGCGGTTTTCTGCCGGATCAACACCGCCCGGTGATCGCCTCGTCCTGGGAACGGTGTGCAAGCCTCCAGGTCGATCCTTTAAAATATCTGGCCGACTTGATCCCCCAGGAAGATCTGTTACTGGAAAAAAAGGAGCAGAATCATCTTTTGTTGAGTACTGCTAAACCGTATATAGAAGAATTGTTTCGCTATTTTTGCGACGAGCCCTTTGCCATTGTTCTTTCCGACCCGGAGGGAGTGTTGATCGACGGTCGGTACAATAGGCGCGTGTTCGGCAAGTTGGAACGGCAACGTTTCCTCCCGGGTTCAAACTGGAGCGAACAATCAGCAGGAACCAATGCCGTGGGCACTGCGCTGGCTGAGGGACAACCGGTGCAGGTTTTCTCGGCGGAACATTTCTGTCAAGGATGGCACAACTGGGTGTGTTCCGCCTCGCCGATCCGAGACCCCTACACCCGCCAAATCATCGGGGTGCTCGACATGACCGGGGAAAAGGAACTGGTCCAGGCTCACGACCTTTATCTGATCACCAGCCAGGTTTATAAACTCGAACAGGCCCTGGTCTCCCACCTGCGGGAACAGAACCTCCTTTCTCTTCAGGCGCTGCTGGATGCCATGCACGATCCGTTCATCCTCTTCGATAACGATGGCCGGGTGATCCGCCTCAATGATCCTGCCAAATTTTTGTTGCGTATGGAACTGGGAAAACCCCTGTTCCCTGCTTTGGATCCGCCCGTGCATCCGGTCCTGGGCGAGTTATCCCAGAAGGGTATGGAGACAACCTACCGGCAGGAGAACGGCGTGCAATGGCGGGTTCGAATTCTCCCATACCGATTCGGGACCCGGATGATGGGGGGTATCGCTGTCTTTCACCGCCTGACGGCGGCCAGGCAAAGCCAGGCAACGGCGCTGACCCGCTATCGATTCGACCACCTGGTTACCGGCGACCCCAACATGTTGCAACTCATCGAACTTGCAAAAAAGTCAGCTTTCTATGAAAAGACGATTTTGATCACCGGGGAAACGGGAACGGGCAAAGAAGTGCTTGCCCAGTCGATTCACGCGTATGGCCCCCGGCGCAATGGTCCCTTCGTGGCGGTGAACTGTGGCGCGATTCCAAAAGATTTGATCGCCAGCGAACTGTTCGGATATGAAGGAGGTGCTTTTACCGGAGCGAAATCGGAGGGGAAACAAGGAAAGTTTGTCGCCGCCGACGGGGGTACTATTTTTCTCGATGAGATCGGCGAACTTCCTCTCGATGTCCAGGCCTATCTGCTCCGGGTGCTGGAAGAGAGGGTCGTCGTACCGGTGGGCGGCACTCGAGCCATTCCCGTTGACGTGAGGGTCATCGCCGCCACCCACCGCAATTTGAAAGAAATGGTTAGAATGGGGAAATTTCGAGAGGACCTCTACTATCGCATTCATGTCATCACGCTGACGATTCCCCCTCTGCGGGAACGCCGGGGAGATATCCCCCTCCTTGTCCGGCATTTTATCAATCAGTCGTCCGGCATGGGCGAAACGTGCATCGATGAGGAAGCGATGCAGGCCCTTTCGGCTTACTCCTGGCCTGGAAACATCCGCCAATTGAAAAACACCATCGAGCAGGCGCTGTTTCACGCCGATCACGGGCAGATCCGGTGGTGCGATTTACCTGCGGAAGTGCGGGGCCGCGGACCGATTCCCGCATCCGGCGGGAAGAGAGCCCTCCCTCGCCGGCGGCGATCCACCGCTCTGGACAGGCTCACTTTGGAGGAGGCCCTGCGCCGGACCCGGGGCAATATCAGCGAGACCGCACGGCTGCTGTCTGTCTCGCGGATGACGATTTATCGGAAAATCGAGGAGTTTAGAATCGATATTGAGAATTAAGACAAAAAAGCCGGGATGTCCCCACAGTGCTGTCCATCCGGCCTCATGGGCCGGCACGCGTTCAGCATGCATTCCCTTCGGCGAAGAGGGCGACCTATCGGAAGACGCCGGACCACTCTTGGATCACCGTATCTTGCCAAACATGCCGAACAAGTTGGACAAACTTCGACCTGACCCACATACACCGCTATTATTCCCGAGTCTCTGTGCCTGTGACATTATCATACTCCCCCCGACGATACAATAGCAAAAAACACCCCCGCCCGGGCTTCCTAACTTCACTTCATGCCACCCTGGCGCCAGTCGTGTTCCGCTGGGCCGAAAATCTGACACCCTTCTTCACCCTGACCTCCCCGTTGTGCTGCGGTTCTCCGGATCGGTATACTAAGGGCAAATCTGTTCCGGGAGCGGCCCGGATCGACCTCGGCTGACCCTGGCGAGATGGAGGTCCGCGGGGTGCAGCCTGGGACAATAAGAGGACGGAGAGTTGAAGATGCGGATCTTGTTTGTCTGCACAGGCAACACCTGCCGCAGTCCCATGGCGGCCGCCCTGCTGCGCCGTCTGGCCAAGCAGCGGGGATATTCCCTCGAGGTCCGGTCGGCGGGCCTGGCGGCGGTCCCCGGGTTGCCGGCGTCGGAGCACGCCCGGGAGGTCCTCCGACGTCGCGGGGTGGAAGATGTGGAGGAGCACCGCAGCCGAAGTGTGGCGCAAGAGGATGTAGAGTGGGCGGACGTGGTGCTGACCATGACCGAGGGGCATAAACGGATGATGCACGCCCGGTTTCCCTCGGCAGTCAGTAAAGTTTTCACTCTCAACGAATACGCCTGGCCCGGGGAGAACGCCAAGGACATCGCCGACCCCTTTGGAGGGGATGTGGAGGAATACGCGCGCTGTCTGGAAGAAATCGAGAAGGCGCTCACGGCGCTCATGGATCGATTGACCCGGGAGACGGACGGCACCCAGGCAGAGCATCGCGACGGAGAGGCGGGCGGCAATACAGAGGACGCCGGGAATGGCGGGCCGCCGCGAAATGCCCGGGAGGATGCAGAGGACACCCAGGGCGGTCCTTCGGATGCACCGGGTGGGCAGTTTCCACCGACACCGCGGGCGGCTGACAACGATTGTTGACCTCCTCCCCCGCCTGAAGGCGGAGGATTCCTTCCTGCCACCAGGGGCCTTGTTGCACCCCTTGGATCGGTCGAACAACCGACTCCCCGGCGCTACACCGGAGAACAGGCGATCCGGGCCAGTCCAGCCCTTAATATGTTCATCGCTCCCACTGTGTCGGCATTGCCCTCATACCCGCACCTCTCGCACCGGAATGTCGTTTGCCTCGGCCGATTCGCTTGGCTCACATGTCCGCATTCCGGAACCGGACAAGTCTGGCTCGTGTACGGGGCCGGTACGGTCCCCAGCCAGCCCCCCAACCAGTGGAGCTTGTAGCCCAAGAACGTTTGAAACATGAACCACCCTTGGTCCAGGATCGCTTTGTTCAGCCC
>NZ_JAILZZ010000062.1:0-14285 GCF_023512215.1 Kyrpidia sp.
GGTGCGTGGCGGAGCGCCGTTCGCGTCGGATTCGTCGGAGAAAAAAGAGAGTTGCCATTGTCGGGTCAAAAGACGAAGTCGGAGGTGTGAGGCCCTGCTCAACCAACGGACTGAATCCAGACGCGCTGAACCGGGCACACTGAAGTCCCTGACGAGCTGGTGGCTCGTCAGGGACCAGCCATTCATGGCTTTGAAATGCCTGAAGGGGGTTCTTCGCTGCCCGATGGACTCGCTACTGGATCCCGTAATCATTCAAACGCCTGTTCGTTCTCGTGCTGAACCCGGGGCCAAGGAATCCGATCCCACCATCCCCTCAAAAACTCGGCGGTGTCATCGCCCAGATGGAGCGCGAAATCACACTCCCGGGGTTGGCATAACGATGCGAAATCGACGAGGGAAAGCAGATACTGTCGCCCTCGTACAAGTGAATCTCTTGGGCGCCGAGGCGCACGATCAGCTCCCCCTCCAGCACATACCCGCATTCCTCCCCCTTGTGGGTGACCATCCCTTCGGGATCGTGAGCCTCCCCCGGCTCAATCTCCACCAACAAAAACTCGATCTGTCCGTGGAGAGAGGGACTCAACAGTTGATATTTCACATGGGATCCGGGAAAATGAATGATCTTTCGCTGGTCCCGTCGCACCACCATACTCTCATCTTTCTGTTCTTCAAAAAAATAGTGCATGGGAACCTCGAGAGCCTGGCAGATGCGCCAAAAAGTGGTCAACGTTGGCACCACCCGGCCCCGTTCCACCTGGCTGATCAGCCCGGGACTCACCTCGCATTTTTCAGCCAACTCCTGGATAGTCCATCCCTTCTCTTGGCGCACCCGGCGAAGTTTCCCATGATCAAATCCCATCTCCATCCGCCTCCCCTGGGGCCCGGCTATCCGCTGCGTCCCCGTTGCGCTTGTATGCCTCCCCGCCCGCGGACCCTGGATCGCCTCGACTCGCCGTCCCGTCCCGGTCTCGTCCGGGATCCTACCGGGCGTCCTCCGTGGTACCCCGTCTTCACGCAACCCAGGCCCCTGAGCCTCGAAGGTCCGTTCATCCCATTTCACACAACCACCGACGGCACCGATTCCAGCAGCTTTTGAGTATACGCCTCCCGGGGTTGTGTAAAGATCTGGTCCGCGTCGCCGACCTCCACCAATCTCCCCTGATACAGAACCCCCACCCGGTCACAGAAATATTTGACCAAACCCATATTGTGAGAAATAAACAGATACGTCAGTCCAAACTGTTGCTGAAGGTCTTTCAGCAGATTGATCACCTGGGCCTGGACCGACACATCCAGGGCTGATGTCGGCTCATCGAGAATCACCAGGGTCGGCCGGGTGATGAGAGACCGGGCGATGGCGATCCGTTGGCGCTGACCCCCGCTGAATTCGTGGGGCAAGCGATGCAGATGGTCGGGGTGCAGACCCACACGCCGCATGAGTTCCACCAAAGCCTCGTCGTTCCCGTACTCCCGGCGCCGTTCCGGCGATACCGCCCGCAGAGGCTCCAAAACGATGTCCCGGATGCGCATCCGCGGATCCAGCGAAG
Organism: Kyrpidia sp.; assembly: GCF_023512215.1. Classification (NCBI taxonomy): domain Bacteria; kingdom Bacillati; phylum Bacillota; class Bacilli; order Caryophanales; family Alicyclobacillaceae; genus Kyrpidia; species Kyrpidia sp. Next base: position 1,548 of record NZ_JAILZZ010000062.1, read on the forward strand.
ACCGGGGATCCTGAAACACCATCTGAATATCCCCGTAGGGGAACGTCCCCCGTTTCCCGCCCCCCACAAGTATCTGGCCCCGAAAGCGGATTTCACCGCCGTCCGGCTCCTCCAGACCCATGATCAAATGGGCGAGGGTGGACTTGCCGCTGCCCGATTCCCCCACCAGGCCGAACACCTCGCCAGCCCGCACAGAGAACGAAATCCGATCCGCGGCGGTGGTCTCGACGCGCAGCCCCCGCTTTTTGACCACAAAGCGCTTCACCACATCCGCCACTTCCAGGAGGGGAGGCTGAGCGCCTGCCGAGGAGTCGGAGTGAGAACCAGCAGCGTCTTTGGCGTAGCTTGTAACTGTCATACCCGCACCTCCCCCTTTTCCGCGACCCAACAGGCCGCCTGGTGATCCATAGCACAGTCCCGAAGAACGGGCGCTTCCGCGCATCGATCCACCCGGTTTGCACACCGAGGGGCGAAAATACACCCCGGCGGCCGATGGTGGAGATCCGGCAGCTCCCCCTCGATCGCCACCAGAGCCCGACCTCGCCCGGCCACGTCCGGCACTGCGCGCAACAAAGCCTGGGTATAAGGGTGTCTGGGACGGCTGAGCACCCGCCGCACCTCCCCCGCCTCCACCACCTCCCCGGCGTACATCACCACCATGCGCGAACACGTTTGCGCCACTACCCCAAGGTCGTGGGTGATCAGGAGCACCGCCGTCCCGTGGGACTCGGCCAGTTGCTGAATTAAACGGAGGATGTCTGCCTGAACCGTCACGTCCAAAGCGGTGGTGGGCTCGTCCGCAATGAGAAGCGCCGGCTCCGCCGACATGGCAAGGGCGATCACCACCCGCTGTCTCATTCCGCCGCTGAGCTCGAAAGGATACTGCCGGGACACCAAATCCGGCCGGCGGATGCGCACCTCTTCCAGGGCCCTCAAAACCCGCTCCCGCGCTTCACCCTTGGTCACCCGATGGTGGCGGCGGATGACGTGGTACAACTGGTCCCCCACCGTCATCGTCGGGTTGAGGGCGGTCATGGGCTCCTGGAACACGAAACCAATTCGCTTGCCCCGCAACTCGGCCATTTGCCGCTCCGGCAAAGCCACGACATCCCGGCCCTCGAACCGGATCTCCCCGGATTCGATCACCGTCTTCTCCGGCGGCAACAATTTGGCAATGGCCAGGGCTGTGACCGATTTTCCCGATCCCGATTCTCCGACGAGGCCCACGATCTCCCCCCGACGGATCCGGAAATGGATGTGGTTCAGTACTTTCACCCTTCCGCGACCACTCCGAAAGGACAGAGTGAGATCCTTCACTTCAAGGATTGCATCCTCCCCGCCCATGTCGCAAGCCCCCTTCACTCGCGGCTCCGGGGATCCAGGAGATCGCGGATCCCGTCGCCCACGAGATTGAACGCCATCACCGTGACAAAAATCGCCGCCCCTGTAAACGTGGGGTACCACCACTGGTCGAGCAGATATTTCCATCCCACGCTGATCATGGCGCCCCACTCCGGCGTCGGCGGCTGGGCCCCAAGGCCCAGGAACCCAAGAGTAGCAATCAGGAGAATTGTATCACCAAGGTCAAAGGTCATCTGGACGATGATCGGCGGCAGGGCGTTCGGGACAATGTGCCGGGTCACGATCCGGCCGGAACCCAGTCCGAACGTCCTCGCGGCCCGGACAAACAGCTGCTGGGACAACGACAACGTCTCAGCCCGGGCCAGCCGTACATACGTCGGCAATTTTACAATGGCGATGGCCAGCGCCGCATTCCACAGACTCGGTCCCAGGGCTGCGGCCAGGGCCATGGCGAGCACCAAAGTGGGAAAGGCGAGCACAATATCCATGCTCCGCATCACGAGCTGATCCACCCACCGGCCCCGATATCCCGCGAAGGACCCAATTAGGGTCCCGGCGATGGCCGAGAGCATCACGGCCCCCACCCCCACCCCGACGGAAATCCGTGCTCCATAGAGAATCCGGCTGGCAATGTCCCTCCCCACCTCGTCGGTCCCGAACCAGTGCGCAGAACTCGGCGGGGCGAGCCGGCCGCCGAGATCGACAGCGGTCGGCGAGGCCGGCGCCAGCCACGGGGCCAGAATCGCCACGAGGACAATGAGGAAAGCCACGATCACCGCAGCTGCCGCCAGGCGATTGCCCAGCAACCGCAGGGATCCTTTCCACAAACCAACACTCGTTCCCTTTGTTTCCAACACTTCGGGCGCCATCCCGCTCACCTCCGAATCTGCGGATCCAGGGCATAATGAACGAGATCCACAGCCAGGTTGATCAACACATATGCGGCGGCGATGACGACCGTGAAGCCCATGATCGCCGGAAAGTCCAGGGACGCGATGGACTGCACCACGTACTGGCCCATTCCCGGCCAATCAAAAATTGTTTCCGTCACCACGGCCCCGCCCAACAGGGACCCAAAGGACAACCCGATCACCGTGATGGTGGGAACCATGGCATTGCGCAGACCATAACGGATGAGGAGGAACATCGGGCCCAGACCGTTGGCCCGGCCTGTCAACATGAACTCCTGGGACAAGACTTCGATCATGCTCGACCGGACCTGCCGCATGATCACAGACATTTGCACATAAGACAACGTCACGGCGGGCAACACCAAGTGCCACAGGCTGTTAAATAAATCCGCCCAATATCCGGTCAAGGCGCTGTCCACGGTATACAGGCCAGTGATCATCGGGGGTTTTGGCAAATCGATGTCCAGGCGCCCCGACGCCGGCAGCCACCCCAAATGTCCGTAGAAAATCAAGATTAACACCAGCCCGCTCCAGAACACGGGAATCGAAACTCCGCCAATGGAAAAAACCCGGGTGACATAATCCCAGAAAGTGTTGCGTTTCACCGCCGCAAGAACGCCGAGGGGAATCCCAAACAGCACGGCTATCAGAAATGCGTAAAGCACCAGCTCCAGGGTGGCCGGAAAGAAAGTAAACAGGTCCTGGGCAACGGGCTGCTGGGTGCGGATGGACGTTCCCAAATCCCCGTGAAACAACTCTTTCATGTAATCGAGGTACTGCACCCACAGCGGCTGATTGAGGCCGAGCTGTTCACGGATCGATTGCAGCGTCTCCGGACTGGCGTGAGGACCGGCCATCATCTGGGCCGGGTCCCCGGGAATGACGTGGGACATCAAGAAAGTGGCCACCGTAACGCCGAAAAGCACAAAAACCAGCATCAACAACCGCTGTCGAATGAGATATCCCATCGGCACCACCCGTCCTGTCGATCAAAAGGCCCCGAACCGAAACCCGGGGCCTCCCTTGGTCACTTCGACATGTCGGCCAAATTGTAGATCTGTTCCAGCATGGGATTGTAAACGAATCCCTTCACATCACTGCGCATCGGGAGCAGATAATTTTTCTGGTACAAGTAGATATACGGGGCATCATCGATTACGATTTTTTGCGCATCGGTATATAACCGGGTCCGGGTCGCCTGGTCCTGGACGACGGCCGCCTCGCGAATCAGACGATCCACCTCGGGGTTGGAGTAAAAGGCGCGGTTCCCCGCCAGGCCAAAGTTTTTCGAGTCAAACCAGAAGTTCATGAACATGTAGGGATCGGCGTAATCCGGGCTCCACACGCCGAGAGCCAGATCGAACTGCCCCTTGTCCAACATGTCCCGCTCGGTGGCGTACTCCACCTGTTGTAGCTTCACGTTGATCCCAATCTGCTTCAAATTATTCTGGATCGCCAGCGCCTCGGAAGGCCACCAGGGCATGTGGTCGGAATACAGAAGGGTGAGCATGGGCACCTGGACCCCGGATTCGGCCAACAGTTGTTTCGCCTTGTTCACGTCGTAGGTGTACTGGGGCAAGCTGTCGTCGTGGCCCCAAAGGCCCTTTGGAATCGGCCCCCGCATCTGGGTGGCGTACCCGCTCTGGGAAGACTGGATGATACCCTGATAATCCACGGCGTAACTGATCGCCTGGCGCACCTTCTTGTTCTGTAGCGCCGGACTCCCCTTTGACGTGTTCAGATACACGTAATCCACCAACATGCTGGGCTGATTGATCACCGTAATCCCCTGCTCGGAAGACAGCCTTTTCAGTTGGTCGGCGGGAATCCCTTCGGCAATGTCGATCTGGCCCTTCTCCAGTTGGAGCCGTTCAGCGGACGCATCGCCGAGAATGCGAAAATAGACTTTGGAAAGTTTGGGCTGCGTCCCGCTGTACGACGGGTTGAGGGTCAGCTCCAGATACTGCCCTTTCTTCCAGTCCGCCAATTGGTAGGGCCCTGAACCCATGGTGTGATCGGCCAAATAGGCCTGTCCCATGTCCCCGTTCTGCTCGTGCTCCATCACTTTTGGATTCACAATACTCGCGTAATTGGCGGCCAAGGTCGACAGAAAAGCCGGGAATGGGTGTTTCAGAATGAACTGAACGTGAGTGGGATCCAGAACTTTGACTTCCTGAAGCTCATCGAAATCACCGGCGGGCCCCTTGTTAATCTTGAGCAGTCGGTCAAATGTAAATTTCACGGCATTGGCGTCCACCGGCGTCCCGTCGGCAAATTTGTTGCCGCTTTGCAGCGTGAAAGTCCAGGTTTTCCCTCCATCCCCCACCTGCCAGGAGGTGGCGAGGGAAGGTTTTACTTCCGTACTCGCTCCGTCGTATTGCACCAATCGCTGATAACAAGGATACGTGATTTTCCAGGCCGCGTTATCCATCGTCACCGCCGGATCCAGGGTGCCCGTGTCAGACGGCATCGCCACCGTCAGCGTGGATTTGTCCCCGGACCCGCTTTGTCCCGCCGGGTTGCCCGACGAGGTGGGGTTTGAGGCACAGCCGGCCACAACCATCATGCCGGCCACGATCAGCCCCAGCGCCTTGATCCGCCCTTTTTTCACCTTGCCCCCCATACGGGGCCGAACCCCAATCCTCACATCCATCCGCCCCTTTGATCGATGTTAGTCACCGCAAAACATGGCTCATCATGCGCGAAGCATTGGCAAAAGCCACTTTTTCGATCTCTGCGTCGGTCAGCCCTCGCTCACTCATTCTTTCGAGCAGCCGAGGCACATCCTCCACAGACCGGAGTTCTGCGTTTTCAGGAACCTGAAAATCCTCATCCGTTAAATAATCCATAAAATCGAATCCGAAAGCGACGTGGTCAATGCCAATCAGGTCCGCCATGTAGAGAATGTGGTCGATAAACCGATCCATCGTCGGGTGATCGAGGTCCACGAACTTCGGGTAGGCGTTCAACCCGATGACCCCGCCCCGGACTCCGATCTCCCGGATGTGGCGATCCAAAAGATTCCTGGGAACATCACAAAGCGCCCGGGCGTTCGAATGGGAAGCAATAACCGGGCCATCCGCCACGTCCAGGACCCCGTCGATGGAAATATCGTCAAGATGCGACACGTCCAGAACGACTCCTTGGGACTGAAGAGTTCGGACCGTGTGACGGCCAAAAGCGGTGAGCCCCGACATTCCGGCCCCACTCCCGGGATCTCCCGCCGCCCCGGCGATCCGGTTGCTCATTCCCCAGGTGAGAATCGCATGGCGCAACCCCATGGGCCCGAGCACCCCCAATGCCTGCCGCAGCTTCTCCTCCAGTCCGGGTTCTTCGCCTTGAAAATCTTCCGCTGGCCCGGGATTCTCTTTGCCAACTCCTCCGGCCACCAGAGTGTCCGCAGTTTCGCCCCTCATTTCTAAGAGCGGCCACTCCTCGACAAAGGAAAGCCCCTCCACGCCCAAAAAAATACCCACTTTTCCGGCATCCACGGCGCCGGTCAAGCCCTCGGCCGTCCTCACCAACTCCGCCTCTTCCCGGCACTCCTCCAAGTCCGCCATCAGCGAACCGAGTAGTTGCAAAAAGCGACTCGGGCCAACGGAACGGTATTGAGGTTCTACCCACAGCACTGCAATCATCGCCCGGACCCCGGCCCGCATCAAACGGGGATAATGGCGCCGGGCAAATACCCGTTGTTCCCCCTTGGCTCGCCGAACGGCAATATCCGTCACGATATCCGAGTGCAGATCGAACACATACGGCATGCTATTCTGACCTTTCAATCCGTTTCATCGCCCCCACCCGTTTCAGCTTTACCGGCACTTCGATATATTAAATTCTATTGGTTGATTTATATTATATTAAATATCCGCCCCAGCGCAATAGGTTGAACGCAAAAAAGCCAACAACACCCGAAGAGTTTCACCTTCAACTCTTCGGCAAGCTTTTGAAGAGTGAGAACACGAACGATCTTCGCACCGCTCCCGAATCGCGCCTCATTGGCATGGGGGGGCAGACAGCAAGTGGAGACGCCCAATTTGCGAATGAAAACCGGATCGCAAGGTTTACCCGCGAATGCGGCGTAATGCTGTGGGCGAGAAGGTGTCGGCGATCTCGTCCAGGGACAATTCGTCCTTCATGCTCACAAGATATTTTTCGAGTAATCGAAAAAGCGTATAATGAATCAGTGGGACAAGCCATAAAAGCGGCCAAGCTTATCACCCGAAAAGTCGAGGTAGCGGATCACTTGTCCATTCACACCTGCGAGGGGGAGGATGCGATGGAAACCTATACCTATGACGTGCGGATGTTCAAGGAGACCTTTGAGTACGGGTTCACGTACATCAACGGCTTCATGCGAAACGTGCACCGGTTCGCCCATCGTCCAGCTGTGACTTGCCCGCTTCGCAACCGGACGTGGACGTATGCCGAACTCAATCGAGAAGTGAACCGGCTTGCCCACGCGCTTTTGGGAGACGGGATTGGCAAGAATGACGTGGTCATGTACCAACTGCTCAATTCCTTCGAGTTTGTGTTGAGCTATCTTGCACCTCAAAAAATCGGGGCCATTAACTGCCCGATCAACTATCGCCTCTCGCCTGGGGAAACGGCGTTTATCATTGACGACAGCCAGCCGGCGGTGTTCATATACGATGCGGAGATCCGGGAAACGGCGGAGCAGGCGTTGGCACTGGCTCGGCACAAACCGAAACGGATCGTGATGGTCGACCTGAACGGCGATCAGCAAGCGCCGGAAGGTCACGTTCCGTTCGCCGAGTATGTCAACAATCAGCCGGAGGACAATCCGCCCATCGAACGCCCGTCCCACATCTACGATGAAACCACCCGCCTTTATACCTCCGGGACCACGGGCACCCCCAAGGGAGTACCGCTGAACAACATCAACGACGTCCTCTCCGCCCATGACGTGGCCATGCATTTTCCTTTAAGTCCCGTCGATAAAACCATGAACATGAGCCCCTGGTTTCACCGCGGGGGACTCCACTCCGGCGGGCCAACCCCCACCCTCTACGTCGGGGGTGAGATTGTCATTCTGAGATATTTTAATCCGAGAACATGCCTGGAGTATGTAGAGAAATACGGGTTGACCTTTTTGATCGGGGCCCCGCCCATGCTAAAAATGCTCTATGAACAACAAAAAAAGAATCCCGCCGATTTGACAGGGCTGAAGGGGATCGTCACCATGGGGGCACCCTTGGAAAAAGAGGACTGCATCCGGTTCCAGGAGACCTTGACACCGAATATTTTCAACGGATATGGGACGACCGAGGCCTTCTGGAACACCTTCTTGCGGCCCTACGATTTGCCGGATCACTCCGGCGCTGCCGGTCGGGCCTGCACCGATGACGAGGTGGTGGTCGTCAAGGTGTATCCGGACCGCCGGGCGGAACCGGACGACTGGGTGGCCAAGGATGGCCAGGAAATCGGGGAGATCATCGTGAAAGCCCCGGGCAAGACGACCTACTCTTACGTCCATGCCGGGGAGGACTCGGAGCAGGTCTTTTACAAGGGCTGGATCTACATCGGAGATGTCGGAACTTGGGACGAGGACGAGTACATCACGGTGGTGGGCCGCAAGAGCAACATGATCATCTCGGCCGGCGAAAACATCCACCCCACCCAGGTGGAAGAGATTTTGAACCAGCATCCGAAAGTGAAAGAATCGGTGGTGGTCGGAGTGCCGGATGAACTCCGGGGGGAGGCGGTGGTGGCCTACGTCATCAAGGCGGACCCCTCGTTGACGGCGGCGGAATTGAACCATTACTGCAGCACCCACCCGATGCTTGCGAGCTACAAGCGACCGCGTTTCTACCGGTTTGTCGAGGAATTGCCCTTCACCGCCACGGGGAAGAAAAAGCACTATGAAGTGAGAGCGATGGCGCTGGAAGACCAGAAACGGGGGCTGTTTGAACGGCTTTAAACCTCATCGGGACTGTCGGGACTGTCGCTGCGGACTGGGCGTGGGTCGGTCCACTGGGCCGCTACGCTTCCCAGTCCGCGCCCGTTTAACGGGCGTCCCCCGCGGCCCGAGACACGCCGACCGTCAGCCCTCGGACCGCCCCGGGAGCCGCCAACTCATCCAAATCACCGCCAAGCCCAGAACCGCCAAAACGGTCCCCAACTCGTGCAAACTCGTCGTGTCCAGGTGATGGCCAAAAAACAACCCGAGCAACACCGTGGAAAGAATCGTCCCCATATAGCGGGACGTTTGGAACAACCCCGACGCCACGCCGATCACCTCTTTCGGCGCCACCTGAAACAGGGCGGTCTGCAGCCCAACGTTATTGAACCCGTTGCTCACCCCGAGCACCGACAAACAGAACACCAGCCACGCGACGGACGAGGCGCTGTGAAGGGTCCAAAACAACGCGGATCCCACCGTCATGCAGATCCCGGCCAAAACCAAAGGCGGGCGCACGCCCCCTTTGGCCACCCAGCGGCCGGTCAACGGAGTGACGATCACCCCAAACCCGGCCACCGCCAGCATTAACAGGCCGGTCTCCTGGGCGTTCAACCCCCGGGCCTCCTGCAGATACGTCGGCATACCAAAGAAAATCGAGTAAAAAATCACGTTCACGGTCACGAATTGCACCAACACCCGGGTGAGGGACAGATTGTGCCGAAACATCCGCACATCCAAAAATGGTGTCGCCACCCGCAGTTCCACGGCCACCAGGGCCAAACCCGCGATGACAGCCAGAACCCCGGCGCCCCAAATCGGGTGGTCCGTCACCGAAAGGAGAAAGAGCAGCCCCGTGACGATGGTTCCGGCAAAAAGCGCCACGCCGGGAATATCCAAGTATCTCAGCCAACCGGGGAGCGATTCCGCCCGCTTGCGCGGCTTGTCTTTTGGCAACACCGCCAAAGCCATCCCAAACCCCGCGATAACAAACGGAAAATTAACCCAGAAGATGGCCGGCCAGTCGCCGTAATGGACCAGCACGCCGCCGATGGACGGCCCGAAGGCCGCGGCGCCCGATGCAAAAACCGACAAAAACGCCAACGCCTGGGACTGCCGCTCCGTGATGACATTGCGCACGATGCCCATCCCCGCCGGATAAATCGCCCCGCTTCCAAAAGACTGGATCAGTCGGAAGGCGATCAACCACCCGTAGGACGGGGCGAAGGGAGCGGTCGCCGATGACACCGCCACCAGAATCAGGCCGGCGAGAAAAACCCTTTTGCGCCCAAACAGATCGGCCAGCTTGCCCATCACCGGCTGGGCGATGGCACTGGCCAAATAATACGCCGAGATCAGCCAGGACGCCGCGGCAAAATCCAGACCAAAGGCGTGCTCCAGCCGGGCCAGGGCCACGGCGATCAGCGACGAATTGAGCGGATTGAGCAGCACCCCGAGGGCGATGGTGAACAGCAAAAGATTCCTGCGCGGCGACGCCGGCGGACCTGTCCCATCTCGTCTTTCTGTCTCCAGTTCCACGATCTTCCGGCCTCCCGCGTGCACTTGCGATCGGATTATTCCATCGACGATCCGCCGTTTACCGGAGCGTACGTTCCCCATCCAGTATACCATTCGTATCGCGAGAATTTCCAAAAGCGGGATCAACCTGGATATGCACACCTTTGGCATCACGGAAGGAATCTCCGCAATTGCCGGTTCCATTTCCAAGGTATATGCTAATCAAAGGAAAGTGGTCAACGTCTCAGGCGAATTGTCCACGAGCAGTGTTCGGATCTTCATTTCGTTCCTCCCACAGCACGGTGTTGTATTCGACAGTCAGGTTCCTGTCTCGGGTATGGCCCACTTGCAACACCGTATTGGGATGCCGTAAACGAATCCGAATCCTCCCGGACGGATTGTCGACTTTTGCACTGCTCTCTATACCGAAAGGAGTACCCATTTCTTCAATATCGATTAAATTTTGGGCTACGAGAAATCCGCCCCGCATGCTGCCGCGTATCACGATTGAATTCCCTGCTTCCAAAGAGCTGGCGTAAGTACCAGGCCCGGTAACCACAATGCTCCCGGATGCCCTCACCGAACTGGAGGTGATACTGGCCGCCTTCACCGTGGCGGTTTCAGTGTGTTTCATCGATTCGATGTGGAAGATGTAATCAACCAACATGTGGTGTAAAGCCATCACATGCTGTTCAGTTATGTTGGTCCTGCCAATTCCGAACCACTTTGAGCGGATCTCACGCACGATCTGGCGATACCGATCATCTGCGTTCAGCACTCCATCAGTCTCGTTGCAGAAGGATTGCAGAAAACGTTCCAGATCCGGATGGCGGGTGGTAAGCAGTGCGTCCGCCAACAACCCCAGGCGTGTACGCTGGTCAATCCGCTGCCTGGCGTGCGCCAACAATTCCTGGAACTCCGCTTGGAACTTCTCATATTCCACTATACCTTTTTCAGCATCTCATAAATCCTCGTGTACACAAATTTAGATGCTCCCGCCACGATCTGCGAACCCACAATGGCATCCTGTACCGACACACCACGTTCTCCCAGCACCGTCGAGTGGAACACACCACCATTTACCCGCACTGTCCCCATGGCTTTGATATAGCTACCATCGAGTACCGACCCCAACACCACAACGTCCCCGTTAAATTCAACCTTCCCTCTTTGCTGGAAAGATCGTGGTCAATAACCAACTCCGGGATTACATCGATACGATTTTTCGTAAAGAGCAGTCGGCCACTGCGAACTGCCACGAGGCGGTCATTTACTTCTATCACACCTTGACCCAGCGTTGGCAGCGAGCGATGTACTGGACATGGAATCTCCCTGCCGAACACATCCCGCCCCGGCGTACCCGGTATCTCTGGTTCCAATACAGCGACCGTTGTGCCAAGACCAATGGATGTAATGGGCATCTGACGCTGAAGAGGATCGTGGACCTTCGGAAGTTCAACCCGTCTGTAACGAGCCGCTCGGCCTGGAACGGGGGGAGTTCCCCGCAACACGATACACTCGGTCGTGTCCTTGGCCTGAGCAATGGTCTCAACTCCTGTCGGGTCAAGTACCCCGACGTACCCCGCAGACTCCAACCGCGCCACAATTTCGCCGGTGCCCAATGGATCGGGACGCAAATCTATTGTTTCAATTTCCAGCACCGCACGATGCGCACCGTGCATGTCTCTGAGACGATGCTCTTCACCCGGTGTTACGTCGATTCTCCCGATGACTTCCATGTTGTCTTTGGTCACTTTTGTCGAAAACCGGATAGATGGTGGACGCTTGGCCAGCGATACCTCGATATGCTGATTTGCATGAACCACAACTTCCCCGAGGCAGTTTTGTCCGTCAATCACAACTGTCAAGCGAGGGTCATCGGGGATGACAATGGTTGCAAATGAACCTTCGTCGTCGGGGTCAGTGACAAAAAGCTGATTGTTCACCACAGTGACAGTTCCATGCCGTACGCTTCGTATCTCTTCATCGAATTCAAAAGACTGGATGAGTTGTGTCTCAGGTTCTGACGAACGTGACATGCCAGGTTTATAGAGCCAGCGTCTTACTTTCTCCAGCAAGGATCGCATTCTCTCGCCCCCGATACCCTTGCACGTACTGGTACATGCTACAGAAAGCTACTTTGTCTCCACCTGTAAACCATTTCGCAATGATCGGTAGTACAGGTTGACAAGAGCATCGAGTTCTTGACTTTTCTGTATTACTGTCTCATCGGTCAGTGAGTCATTCCTATTCAGAGCAAGATTAACCAGCTCATTCCTCTTACGCTCAATTTCACCAAGTAGATTCGACAGATCATTCACCGACATTGGGCGTGACCAATAGTATCCCTGACTCATATTGACGCCAGCTTCCCGAATGGCAACCAGATCTTCGTCGTTTTCGACTCCTTCAGCAATGACTGCATTACCGGTCCCCACTAATCTCACTAAACAAGATAGAAAACGTTGTTTTGAAGAGGATGTCGATATACCTTGAACCAACACACGGTCCACTTTGACGAAATCAGGTTCGAATTCAAGGAGTGCCATAAGACTGGTACTCGCCGCACCAACATCGTCAAGTGCAATCCGAACGCCGAGCGATCGTATGGGTTCGATCATTTTCGAGAGAAACGAAGGATCATAGGATATGTACTCAACAATTTCGATAACCAGTTGGTGCGGTTCACAAAGTCCCTCTCCAAGAAAAACTTGGAGCTGTTCAACAAAGGACTCCTGAACAAGGCTGCTCGGCATCACATTCACAAACAGGGGTATGGTTCTGATTTCAGGAGGTAACGCTCTGAGGAGACTTACGCTGGTGGTAAGAGCCAATAAATCCGCGTCAACCGAACGATTATATTCATAAGCAGCACGGAACCAAGCATCCGGCGGAATAAGATTCCCGCTGCCCTGTGGTCGGCTAAGTGCCTCGTGGGCAAAAAGGACGCCATCGGCATGATTGACGATGGGCTGATAAACCACGTCAAGCGTTTCGTGTTCAAGGATCTCATCTACAATCCGCCGG
>NZ_JAILZZ010000013.1:0-67937 GCF_023512215.1 Kyrpidia sp.
TTGATTTCCTTTTTCTTCAGGGGCACGTTCGGTTCGTGAAATTTGAATTTATAGCTCGACATGTACCCCCGCCACCATCGCCACGCCACGAATCCACCTATGGCGAGAACCGCGATGAGAAGCAGGGCGAGGAGTGTCCCTCCGATCCACCAAACAAGAGGCATGGTCGGTCACCGCCCGGTTTCCTTTGTTTAGACAAAGGTTCTGGGTCTAGTCTGGCCAAGCTCGATTCCGGTTAAAACCTGCACAGCCGCCTAGAATCTGGCGTACAGATAAAAGTGACACGGTCGACGGTGGGAAAATGGCGGCTGGCAGGCAGCGTCGGGGGTGTTTGATCTTGCGCGCAGGATTTGGGGAGTCCGGGGCGGGCGGACAGGGGGGACCAGGGTGAAACGCCGGAAAAAGGCCGCAGGTCTCTGGCTGCAGCGATTTGTGCAGATCCGCGGCGACGGGGGGGCCCCGGGCGACGATGGGTTTCGCCGGGCCCCTAGGGACCCCCAGGTGGTGGAAGTGGGGGAAGGAGAGGCTGCCGATGCGGGAAAGGACGGCCTCATGGACCGGGTGAGGCCTGTGGTTCTGTATCGGTGGGAAGAGGGTACCACGCGGTGGATGGCGGCCGACATGTTGGAACAGGTCTGGCAAGTCGACTGGCTGGCCCCGGTGCCCGGTGTCCTGGGGGAGATCGGTGAAAGGGCACAGTGGGAGGCGGAGGTCGAGGTCCAAAGGGCCATACCTCGTTTCGGCAGCGGAGTGCGTGTGGAAGGGACCCTTCGAGTGACGGCGGTGGGCTCCGCCCCGGGGGAATTCTCACTTGAATCCACACCCCTCCACTACGAACGCCGGGAGATCCCCTTTACGCTGATCCTGGGGGAAGAGGTGTTCCCGGGACCTCAGACACGTGCACCTCTCATGGCCGATCTGCCGAAGGTGGGGCAGGCTTCTTCGGGTGGGTGGGGTGATCCCGAGGGGCTTCTTGAGTTCGATGAGCCCAGGCACGTCACCACCTCCGACTGGAAGGCGCACGTCCTGATATATTCACTTCCTGGGCGGCATGCCGGAGGATCGCCGACAGCTTGGGTTCGGGTGACGGGGCGGGCAGCGTTATGGATTCGGGTGGTCAGTCCGATGCCAGGGTAGCGACGGGGGGGGGTGAACATGCGGGTTACGGTGGTGGCGAAGGATCTTGGATATGGCGGCCATGCCCGTACGGTGATCGAGCTGGCACATGGACTTCAAAGCGCCGGTCATCGGGTGACTCTGGCGGTGCCGGAGTCGGCGGCGGTGGACTGGCCGGTGCAGTGTCCACTGGTCCGGATCGCTCCGGACGGACCGAATAACCTTCAGGGGTCGGAGGTGGCGGTGGCCGCGGACACTGAATCCTTCGATGTCGCCGCCCGTTGTGCCGGAGGTCGGGTGATTCGCTTTCTCGGGCGGTTTGACCCTTTCTACGTACCTGACACTGCGGCTGCGGAACGAAGCATCCGGGAGGCGGCGGTGTGGGTGACCTCGGAATCAATCGGAGCTCTTGTACGGTCCCGATTCGGGAAGGTCGCAACGGTGTTGCATCCGGGGGTCGATCCTTCGGTGTTTCGAGTGCGGCCGGAACGCCGCCCCGCGGGTGTCGGCCAGAAGGTGTTGCTTCTTGTCGCTCCCGAAGGCCCGGGCTTGCCGCCCCGGGGCCTCGGCGTCGCGTATGCCGCCCTGGATCGGGTGAGATCGGCACTGCCCGGGGTGGAGTGTCACGCTCTCTGCCGGGGGGGCGTCCGGCCCCCCGGAGAAGGCTGGGTCTTGCACGGCCGGCTGCCCGATCACCAGCTGGCCCTCCTGTACAACTCCGTGGACCTGTTCATTCATCCGGCGGGTGGCGAAAGGGCCCCGATTTCCGTCCTGGAAGCGATGGCCTGCGGCACCCCGGTGGCCGGCGTGTATGGAGACGGTATGAACGAAATCGCCGTGTCCGGGTACAACGCCGTGCTCGCCCCACCTGGTGATGTTCAGAGGCTGGCCCGGATGATCCAACTTGCCCTCACAGACCTCACACTGCGAACCCACTTGATCGCCGGAGGGTTGGAGACCGCCCGAGAGGCCCACTGGACCCGACTGTATCAAGAGGCGGTCAAAGCGGTGGTGAGGGCGGCGTCCACTTGGCGATAAAAACGCTGCCAAGTCCACTGGGCGGCAGTGCGAAGCCCCGCCCGGCGCAACCGCTCCCGGAGAAAATTGTTAGTGAGTACCCGTAGGATCGCCCGGGCCAAAAGTTCCGGGGACCGGGGCGGGACCATGAGGCAGTTCTCGCCCGGCACGGCAAAATCCCTCACCCCTCCGGAATCGGTGGTGACGACGGGGGTCCCGCAGGCCATGGCCTCAAGGGCGGGCAGGCACAAAGCCTCAAACCAGGACGCCGAGACGAACAGGTCGCTCCCTGTGTAGAGCTCGGCCATATCCCGGTCGGTGTCCGCCCGGGCCAGGGTGAAGGGTAAATCGGTCTGAATCTCGACCCCGTCCGTGGATACCATCACGATCTCCACGTCCGGGATCACCCGGCGCACGATATCCATCGCTTGAAAGAAATCTGCCGATCCTTTATAGAAATAGCCGTAACTCTCGGCCCGATAGATGAAAAAGACCCGGTGCCTGCGCCGGGGAATCTCGGGGTAGGGCCGAAATACCGATGGGTCGACCCCGGGCTGGACGAGATAACTGGAGCGACCTACCGCCTGGCGGATTTGCTGCTGGAGCACCCGGGAGATGGCCAGGACGGGAACGGGGAGCCGGTACGTTTCCAGGGCGGCTCCTTTATCCGGAACCCACAGGGGTTCGTAGCCGTTGGACAGGCGCACGACCCGAGCTTTTCCCGCTTGATAAGCGGGCATGACGGTCGGGTAAAAATTTGGAATGTAAACGTCCGCTTCCGGCAGGACTTCCGGGATCAGGGCCGGCACGCGGATGATCGGCACCCGAACGTCGTAAGCCAGCTCTGCATTCTCCAACAGTACGATGGACACCCGGTGGCCATAGGCCTGCAAGCCATTGGCCATTTCGGCGATCACCCGGCATCCCCCGCCCCGGTGAAGGCTCATCACCGGGATGACGATATTCACGACGTACCACCTCCAAACTGTTGTCTTCGACGGGCAGCCCGTTGTCGCACGAGATTACTGTAGTAGCGGTCGGCGGCGGGGTTGGCGCTCATGTTCGACCCGTGCCACCGGTAGGACAAGAGCGGTTCCGGGATACATCCCACCTCGTATCGCTCAAACAGCCGCAGCCACAGGTCGTAATCGTGGCCTTGAACCAGTGCCGGATCGAATCCCCCGACTTGGAAAAAGGCATCTTTCCGCACGATCGTGGTGGAGCCGTTAATAAAACAACCTTCCAATAAGGTGGCGTAGAGGCGGTTTCGGTCCGAATCCCAGGGTGAGTCCACCGTATACTGGCGGACGCCGTGGCCGTCGATCACATGAAACGACGTATAGCACAGGGCCGTACAGGGGTGACGGGTGACGTATTGCCACTGAGCGGCGAGTTTTCCCGGCTCAAACCGGTCGTCTGAGGATAACCAGCATACGTAGGGCGCCCGGGCGGCGGCGAACCCCCGATTCAGCGCGGTGGCGGCGCCGGATCTGGGCTGGCGAATCACCTGGATACGGGGCCCAAAGGTTTGCAGAATGCGCGGCGTCCGGTCGGTGGAGCCGTCGTCCACCACCACGACTTCAAAGGGGGGAGCCCCCTCTTGCATCAGGGCGCTGTCCACGCACTCAAAGATATAGCGCTCGTGGTTGTACACCGGCACCACCACGCTGATGAGCGGACTCCCCGTTCCGGCTCCCACCGCACTCACACGTGATACACCTGCCGCATCCACTCCAAAGTCAAAGGGAGGCCTTCGTCCAGGGTGATCTTCGGATCGTGGCGGAGATCCCGCTCGGCCCTGGCGATGTTCGGGCGCTTGTTGACCGTGTTGTGCGCATCTTCGGGGAGATAGGTCACAAGATCTTCCGACGCCCCGGTGAGGGCGAGAATTTTGTCGCTCAATTCATGCACGCTTCGGTATTCCCGTCCGCCGATGTTGTACACCTCTCCGGGGCGGAATCGATCGATGCACCGGACCAACGTCGCGATCAGGTCGTCCACATACATGAAGACCCGGTGGTAGCCTTTATACACGGTATACGGGAGCCGGTGGAGGGCCCGGTACAGGAACAGGCACACCACACTGCGGTAGGGGTGATAAAATTCTCCTGGGCCGTAGGCGTTGAACAGGCGCAACCGCATGACGGGCACCTCGTAACGCTGTTCAAAATTCATGATCTGCACTTCATTCACCCATTTGGTCATGGCGTAGTCGTTATGGGGAATGACCGGCTGGCGAGTCGGCAGATCTTCATCAAGGACTGGCTCCCGGCTTTGCCCGTAGATCTCCGAGGAACTGGCAAAGATGAGCTTAAATCCCTTTTTCCGCTGAAATTCCAAGATATTCCGAGTGCCCACGACATTGGTCTGCCACAGGGTATCGTAATACTCCTCGCCATTGATTCGCCCGAATTCTGCAGCCAAGTGGTAAACGAAGTCGTAATCCTGCTCGAACACCCGCTCCAGTTGGCGATAATTGCCCACGTCAGCGCGAAAATATTGAGGCTCAGCGGTGTGGTGCAGGTCGCACTGCCACACATCGTGACCAGTTTGCCGCAAGGCCGAGACGAGGCGTTTGCCGAGGGTTCCCCGGCTTCCCGTCACCAACACGGTGCTCACGACGGTTCACTCCTTTCGTTTCACCTTGGATGGGGACGGCAAAAAACGGCCCTGGTCGGCCGCGAACAGTTTTTGCGCCCGCCTGAAGTCTTCCATTCGCCCGACATCGATCCATACGCCGGATAGCGGGTAGTGGCATACCCGGCGGCCTTCGGCGATCAGCCGCTCGATGAGGTCGGTCATATCGTAACGCCCATCCGGAACCATGGCCAAGGCGTCCGGGGAGAGTACGTAGATCCCGGTGCTGACCAGAGCCGGAAGACGCGGCTTTTCCTCCACCCGGAGCACGCGCTCTCCCTCGGTGTGGAGGACGCCAAAATCCACGGGAATCTCCGATGGGTAGGAAACCAGGGTCAACGCAGCACCGTATTCCTCGTGTTTGGCGACGATGTCACAAAATCCCGCCGTGGTCAGGATGTCGCCGTTGACGACGAGCAGCGGCTGATCGGCAGACAACTGGCTGAGACTTCCGGCTGTACCCCGGGGTTCCGTTTCTTCGATATAGGTGATGCGGGCGCCTAAGGCTTCTCCGCCGCCCAGGTAGGTGCGAAGAAGATCAGCCCGATAGCCGACGGTCAACACCAGGTCGTCAAAACCCTGGGACTTAAGTTGCCGGATCAGGATTTCCACCATGGGAACTCCGTCCAAGGGGAGGAGGGGCTTGGGAATGACGTCGGTGAGCGGGCGCAGCCGCTGACCCCGCCCCCCCGCCATAATGACCGCTTTCACAGGACTCCCCCCTCACACGACATAGTTGTCGGCGGGAAACCGGTCCAGGTGGTCGTTGACCCATTCTAACGTTCGTTCCAGCCCTTCCCGAAGGTCGACCTGGGGGCGCCAACCCAGGATTCTCGCGGCTTTCGAGAAGTCCGCCCACAGTCGGCGCACTTCGCTCCGAGTGGGCCGCAGCCGCTTGGCCTCCTGTTCCAAAGGCAGCCTTCGCCCGGTGATCGAAAAGACTTCCTCAACGAGATCGCCGATGGTGATTTCCCGGCCGCTCCCGATGTTAAAGACTTCTCCTACGGCCTCATCCACTTCCGCGGCCCGGACGAAGCCGGCGGCGGTGTCCTCAACATAGGTAAAATCCCTTTTTGTCGACAAATCGCCCAGTTGAATCCGGTCCCGGGTCAGGGCCTGCACGAGAATGGTGGGAATGACACCCCGCAGGGATTGGCGAGGCCCGTAGGCGTTAAAGGGCCGCACGGTGACCACCGGAAGCTCATAAGAGCAAAAAAAGCTCTCGGCCAATTTGTCGGCTCCGATTTTGCTCGCCGCATATGGCGATTGGCCCTGAAGGGGATGATTTTCATCGATGGGCACAAACCGTGCGGTTCCGTACACCTCACTGGTGGACGTGTGGATGACCCGCTTGACGCCTAGGTCCCGGGCGGCGGTGAGAATGTTCAGGGTGCCGATCACGTTGGTCTCCACCACTTCCCGGGGGTGGGCGTAGGAGTAGGGAATCGAAATCATTGCCCCGAGGTGAAAAATCATTTCCACCCCCCGGGCAGCTTGAAGAACGGCCTCGGCATCGCCCAGATCGCCGGCCACCACATCCAATTCCTGCTGGATGGCCGGGTCGAGGTGGGCGAGCCACCCGAGATTGCGGGTGGAGTTATACCGGACAAAGGGCCGCACCCGGGCTCCGCGCCGGACCAAAAGCTCCGTCACGTGACTTCCGATAAATCCTGCGGCTCCGGTGACGAGGACAGGAACTCCATTCCAGTTCACGGCGTGCTCCTCCTCTCTTCCCATTTGCCCCGCCAATACACCACGTCCACGTCCACGCCGTCCCGATAGGGCAGAAAGCCGAGCTTCTTGAGCTGATCCTCGGTGAGAAGGGGATCCTGAGCGAACACTTCCACGCCCTGTTGCTGCAGCTGTCGGCCCAATTCCACCGCCCGGCTTCCCTCCACCACCGGGACCCCGGGCTTATACGTGAGCCCCGCCAAAAGGGCCGCCCGCCTGCCCCGGGCGATTTCCAACAAGTGGCGCCGGTACGCCTGATCCGTGTTGGCGGCAGCTTCAAGGAGAGGGGCGTTGAGCCATTGCTGCAGAAAGCCAAGGTCCTTGGGCAGACACTCCCCGCCGATGCCATAGTCGACATCCGCCAGTCGGACGTTGTCTTTGGTGCCCACAGCCAGGCGTAATTCGTCAAAATCGAGACCCCCGGCGTCACAGCCCATCTTCAAGGCTTCGGCAAAGGCGATCTCCATGTACCGGGCGGAGTTTTCGACGAGTTTGGCCAGTTCGGCGATCTCCGGGCGGCTGACGGGAAAAAGGGGAATTTGGCAAGCGGTATAAAATTGGATCCCCGCCTGAAGGCTGGTCTCCGTGACTCCTGCGATCACCCGGGTGGTGCCGGTCGGGTCTTCGTCTACCCCAAATAACACCCGGTGAGGGACATGGGTGAGATAAAAATCCTTGCCGGGGGTGTATCCCCGGGCGCGAAACCTCTCCGCCGCCTTCGCCGTTGTTCCCACCGGAAGGGTAGATTCGATGCTCACCAGAGCCCCGGGTTTCGGGCGGATACCGTCCAGGGCTTGAAAGAGCCAGGACAGCCCGGGCCCGGTGGAGACGCAGACAATCCACACGTCGACCTGGTCGGGATCCCGACAAATGCCGTCTGCAGAAATGCCCTGCTCTAGCAGGGCGGTTACTTTATCGGGATCGATGTCCACCGCCGTGAGAACGTCGGCGGGTTGAACGCGCCTAAGGTGAGTGAGAACGTGCTGCCCGATATGGCCCGCGCCAATCACACAGATGTGCACGGGGCACCACCTCCAAGGGATGAGGTGTTGCCAGTGTATGAGAGACGGGCAGCCCGCCGTGTGGACGTGTGCGGAAAGGGAGAAAACAGGGCGACGGCCTTGGACAGGGGCCGATTCGTTTTAAGAACCTCGGCCATACCATTGTGGTGAATCCCGATTCTCAAAGAAAGGGGAGGAAATGAGGAATGAGTAGAACACGCAGCCGTCTCGGCTCCCGGACTGCCGACGTCGATGTGCTCGGGATTCGTTCGGAGTGCCGTGAGGCGGAGGTGTTGGAAGCCAGAACACCTCCCGAAGCGCCGAGCACGCTGGTGACCCCTGTGCCCACCGTGGGTCCTGTGACGATCAAGACCCCGGTGTTGTTGGCGCAACTCACTATGCAGATCGACCTGGACGCCTCGATTCGCCTGCCGGATCCGGCCACCGACATCCTTCGCATCGACAAAACGGTCTTCCTGGATCAATGCGACCTGCTGATGCCCACCAATCGGCTGTTTGTCCGCGGGCGGGTTCGGGAGGATATCCAGTACGGCACGGCTTCTCGGGTGACCCGGAGAGCCGTGAGCGGAGATGTGCGCCACACCATCGTGGATGTTCCATTTGAGAGTGTCACCGCGGTGACTTTCCTGGCGCCGCCCATTGAGCCGGCTCCGGAAATTTACGAGGAGTTCCAAATGGTGGGGCGGTTTGGCCGGCCGCTTCGGGAAACGGACTCCATTACCATCGTTGACTATGACAGCAAGCCTTTTTGTGAATTGGTGAGCGCCGCCGTGCTCCAGGCGGATGTCCCTCGCCTCTACGGGGAAGGCAGCTCTACGCCCCTCGGGGAGCGCGACTCCCAGGCAGGGGACCCGCCCATCGGAGAGCGGAGTTTCCGCACCTTTCGGGAGCAGATGATGGTGTTACTGACCATTCAAGTGTTGCAACGCCAACTGGTCCTGGATCCGGCTCCTCCGGTTGGGCCGACCCCGACCCCGACGCCGACGCCGACGACACTGCCGCCTCTGCCGCCGGTCTGAAACGTTTGCCGGCTATCGGGGGCCGCTCGGGAGCGACCGAAGCGGCCCCCGCAGGAGGGGCGGTATCCGGATGATGGGCTTCATCGGCGGGTAACGCGGGCCACAAAGGGATGTGTCGAGGTGCCGCCGTTACTCCAAGGGCAGCGCGAAGGTTTGGACAAGCCACTCGTCGCTATGGACCCGGGCGTTAAATAGTTCTTGACGGCGTTCCAGGGTCTGGTGTGAAAGGACCTCCACCAGCAGGTCGAAGCGCATGGGGTGTGTGGACAGCCCCCGTAGGAGCCGGGCCAATCGGGGTCCGCTAAAATGGCTGAGTGCCATTCGAGCCAAGTTGTAGTAGTAATCGTAGGAGGGAACGGCGTAGGGATGAACTTTGCGGAACACGTGGCGAACCACGGTGTTCGGTGTCGTGCCGAGGCGACATCCCATGAGCCACATGCGCAATGACCATTCGATGTCTTCGAACCCCCAGGTGCGAAAGCCATCGTCGAATCCCCCCACCTGTCGAAAAACCTCTGAGGAAACGGCGATGCAAGCCCCGGGGAGAATCGGTACTGCCTGCGGCTGTTCGGGCTTTGGCAGCCAGCGAATCTCTCCGGACCCGGACAACGACTGCCCGAATCCCGCCAAGTCCGTCCGGTCGTGGGCAGCAATCCCCGGACACACCGCATCCCAGTCTCCGGAGCGCAGTAACTGTACCAACTCATCCAGCCAGCCATCCTCAACAAACACATGGGCATCGCAGAAAACCAGAATTCGCCCCCGGGCCGCTTCGGCACCGACATTTCTTGCCCTGGCCGCCCCGAGACCGCCGGTGTGGATCACGTTCAGGCCCGCGGCGGGCGGACTTTCGTGCGCGTGTGGGACAGGCACTTTTGAACCTTCCGGGCTTCTTTGGGCCAATTCGCGGGGCAGAGCCGCGTGGGCGAGGCTATCGGCAATCTCCGGCGTGGTGTCGGTGGAACCGTCCTCCACCACAATCATTTCATAAGTCACGCCGGATCTGGCGCCCCAAATCGACCGAACCGTTTGTTCCAGATGATCCCGTTCATTCCTGGCGGGCAGGATGATGCTGACCTCGGGGTCCACAGCAACCCCTCCCGTAGGCAAATATGGCACGGGATAGTATATGACGCGGGAAATGCCGTGTGTGAGGAAGACTCCGACCGAGACCGCGAGATCCAGAAAAAATTTTTTCTCAACATGAAGGAATCGTGAAGGGACGTGGCGAAATATTTATGTGCAGTTTACTTACAGGCAATGGCTTGGAATGGAAAAGAAAAATTTTTCATGATCCAAGCCGGCCAGTGGTGGTCATCTGTGAAGAATCCCGTTGAAAACAAGGGGGTGAATGTGCCGATTGCGCTGGGGGTCGAAGGGTAGATGGCTCATCTTTTGTATACAAATACGCATACAAAAACAATGCATCGTGGATGGGGAGGGCTGTTGTGCTTCCTAACATCGGACGAAACGGTACTCTGTCGGAGCAAGCTTATCAAATTCTCAAGAAGCGTATTATCGACTCAACTTTTCTTCCCGGTCAATTATTGACTGAGGAGATGTTGGCAGAACAGCTCGGCATTAGCCGCACACCGATCCGGGCAGCGTTAAAACAGTTGGAACATGATGGCCTTGTGGCCCTTCGTTCCGGCCGCGGGGTGGAGGTGGCCCGCGTCTCCCTGCGGGATGTTCAAGAATGGTTTGAATGCCGGCTGGCACTTGAACCCTTTGCCGCAAAATTGGCAGCCATTCGAAGGCAGCCAGAGCAGATGGCGCGCCTTGGTGAACTCATAGCCGATCAAGATCGTGCAAGACAAGATGGGGAGTACGTTCGATATGTGGAACTCGACCACGATTTTCATGTGGCCTTGGCTTCCCTCGCAGGAAATTCTCGTCTCGTCGAGATGATCGATCGGTTGAATGTTCAGGTACAGCGTTTTTTGATTCTCTCCCAAACACTGTATCAAAGTTCTCTGGCGGCTTTGTCCGAACACGAATCTATTCGGGCAGCCGTAGAGTTGGGGAAACCGGAGGCAGCGGCGAGTTTCATGGAACAACACATTCGTGAGGTACTGTCGCGAATATCTCGCGGCACGATCTTGGACTGAGGAGGAGACCGGGATTTGAAAACGATGAAATGGCTTGGAGCCGTCGCGATGATGGCCTTACTGGCGGGATGTGCATCGCCCCAGGGCGCAGGGCAACAAAGTGCTTCTTCGTCCAATCAAGGTCCGATAAAAATCGGCCTTGTCACGGCTCTATCCGGAAGTGGTGCGTTATACGGGAAGCAGATGGAAAACGGTGCTCAGCTGGCCGTGGATGAAATCAATCAATCGGGTGGGCTTCTTGGACGGCAATTACAGCTCGTTGCCTTGGACGACCAACAAAATTCGACACAGTCTGTGACGGCTACCCAACGCCTGATCAATCAAGAACACATAGACGCGTGGATGGGTACCCTAAAAAGTCCCGATACGTTGAGTGACGCTGGATTGACCGCGAAAGCCAGCATCCCGACCCTGGTTCCGGTGGCTGTAGCTGACAACATTGTCACGACCGGTTATCCCCATGTGTTTCGAAACGTTGCGGACAACACCATGCAGGTCAAATCTTTAGTGGACTATATCTTGCAAAAAACTTCGGACCGGAACGTGGCAATCATTGCGGAAAACACCGATTATGGCCGAGGAATTGCCTTGACGTTCAACCAGAATTTCCAAGCTGGCGGCGGCACGGTGAGCGACATGGAGTTCTACAATGTGGGACAAAAGGAATTCACAAACGAATTAACCAAAATGAAAGCGAATCACCCCCAAGGCTTGGTCATCGCGGGTCTTGTGGCGGAAGGTGCCTTAATCGCCAAACAGGCCAAAGACCTGGGCATGAACGTTCACCTCTATAGTTTCGGCGGGTTCATGGGCAGTCAGCCGATCAAATTGGCCGGGAGCGCCGTGGATGGTTTGATTCATACGGATTACTTTTCACCGGTTCAGGGCGACCCAAAGATTGAGACTTTCGTGGCGAACTATAAGAAAAAATTCGGCGAGGTTCCTGATAGCTACTATGCGGCCGCCCCTTATGACGCAGTGTACTTTTATGCGGAGGGCGTGAAAAAAGCGGGGACTACAGACCCGAAAAAGGTCGTGGAGGCTCTGCATGCGATCAAGCAGTTCCAGGGTGTCATGGGCAACATCACCTTTGACGACCACGGACAAGCGCAAGCAAAAGTATGGATTACTCAAGTTCAGAACGGCCAACAAGTTGTCATCTACCGCCCCAAATCGTAAGTTTTATCTCATGTCGGACGAGAGGTGTGAGGGGTCGTGACGGTTTTTGCCCAACAAGTCGTCAACGGTCTGATTAATGGGACGGTGTACGCCTTAGTGGCGTTGGGGTTGACGTTAATCTATGGCGTCATGAACCTTTCGAACTTTGCTCAAGGGGAGTTTGCCATGGTGGGGGGGTTCGGTACCTACCTGTTGGTCCAAGCGGGGTTACCGTACCCCTTGGCGGTGGCGGCCGCTTTCCTCCTGGCCGGAGCGGTCGGATTCGTGGTTCACCTTCTGGCTTTTCATCCGTTGCGCCAAAATGATCCGATGACGATGATGCTCAGTTCGTTGGGTGTTTCTTTATTCTTAGTGAATCTCGCCCAATACCTGTTTTCCCCCGATCCCCAGGTGGTGCACAGCCCGCTGTCTGGGCAAACGCTTCATCTGTTCGGGATCTATCTATCCGAACAAAGACTTCTGGCGGCCCTGGTGAGCCTGGTTCTCTGTGGGCTGATTTACGGGCTACTCCAGTACACGTCCTTTGGGCGATCGGTCCGGGCGGCGTCCCTCGACCCCGATACTGCGACGTTGTACGGGATTCAGACTCGAAGGATCTCGATTCTAACGTTTGTGCTCGGCGTGGCACTGACCGGGGTGGCGGGGGCCCTCCTCGCCCCCCTGTACAACGTGTACCCCACCATGGGGATATCCCTGACCCTGAATGCGTTTGCCGTGGTTGTGCTCGGTGGAATGGGAAACGTGCCCGGGGCTATTGCAGGGGGCCTGCTGGTGGGATTGGTGCAGAGTCTCGCGGCCGGCTATATCTCCAGCGGGTTTCAAGATGCCATTGTTTTCGGAGTGCTCATTGCGATGCTCATTTTCCGGCCGCAAGGCATTCTAACGAAGGTTCGGGGGGAAAAGGTGTGAAAGAAGGGGTGAAACGCTGGCTTGGTGTTGCGGTGGCCGTCCTCTGTGTGGGAGCGAGTCTCTACGTCCAGAATCTTTACATCCTGAATGTATTGATTCTGGCGGTGATTAGCGCGGTTTTGGCTGTGAGTGTAAACCTTTTGGTGGGATACACCGGGCAGATGTCCCTGGGGCAGGCGGGTTTTTACGGAATCGGCGCTTACACGGTGGCGGTTCTTACAACGACGTACCAATGGGGATATTGGCCTTCGTTTGTCATGGCTTGTTTGATGCCGGCAGTGGCGGGGTTTTTGCTGGGACTGCCCACCACCCGTCTGCGGGGGCATTTTCTTGCGATTGCCACCCTGGGATTCGGCGTGATTGCCAACGTGGTGCTCAACAACTGGACGGCCCTCACCAACGGGCCCTCTGGCATTCGAGGCATCCCATCTCCGGAATTGTTTGGGGTATCCCTTCAGTACCCCAACTTCTTCCTGGCCTTTGCCCTGGCCTGTCTCGCACTAATCGTGGGTCTGGTGGATATTCTGGTGCGTTCGTCCATCGGCCGGGCCTGGAAGTGCATCCGGGGGGACGAAATTTCTGCCCTGACGAGCGGGATTCACGTGCATCGGTACAAGCTTCTCGTGTTTTCTCTGAGCGGTGCTATTGCCGGCTTGGCTGGCGCCTTGTATGCGGGTGCCATCAATTTTGTGAGCCCGGATGTCTTTGATTTGAACCAGTCCATCATGATTTTGATCACCGCCATTATTGGCGGAGTGGGAACGTTATTCGGCCCGCTCGTCGGTGCGGCCTTGTTGTCGTTCATCGGGGAGCTGCTCCGAAGCTTGGGCGGTCTGCGACTGGTCATTTTTGGTGCGCTTCTGGTTGCAGTGATCGTGTTTATGCCTGAAGGGGTTTATCCGGTTCTTTTCACAGGCTTTCGGCGCAATCGACTTCCGGTGAGTAAGGCCCGGGCGAGGAGGCCGGCGGCATGAAGGAGGTCCTTGCGGATATCCAACAGGTTTCCGTACGGTTCGGAGGACTGTGGGCGGTACGGCGTGTTGACCTGCAGATCAGGAGTGATGAGATTCTCGGGATCATCGGGCCCAATGGTGCCGGGAAATCCACGTTATTAAATGTGCTGTCGGGTTTACAGCGACCGTCCGAGGGGTCGTTCGTCGTGGCAGGGCGGGTCAATCCACCACCATGGGTCCTCGCTTCCTTGGGAGTTGGACGGAGTTTTCAAACCGTTCGTTTGTTGAGGGGTGGAACGGTGATGGAAAACGTTCTGGTCGGGGGTCATGTTCACGCCGACCGAAATTTGGTGGATATTCTTTTTCGTCGCCGTGTTTGGAAACGGTCCGAACAGCAACTGGTGGAACGGGCCCGGGAGGTTTTGAACTTCGTGGATATGGCAGGCCAGGAGTCAGTTATAGCGGATCACCTTTCCCTTCAGGAACGGCGACGCGTAGAAATGGCCAGGGCGTTGATGATTCGGCCGAAGATCCTCCTCTTGGACGAACCGACGGCAGGTTTTAATCCTCAAGAATCCTTGCAAATGGCCGACCTGATCGTGCGCTGCAAAGAAGCGGGGATTGCGGTGGTGCTGGTGGAACACAACATGCGAGTCTTGATGCGGGTTGCCGAACGGGTAATGGTGATGGATAACGGGGAAAAAATTGCCGAAGGTCTACCCGAGGCCATAGCCCGGGACAAGCGGGTGGTTGAGGCGTATCTGGGGGGCGCGGGCGGTGCTTGAGGTTCGGAATGTGGTCGGCGGCTATGGAGAAATCCAAATCCTTCACGGTGTGAATTTGACGGTTCACCGGGGTGAGGTGGTGGGGCTGCTGGGAGCTAACGGTGTGGGGAAGACGACACTTTTGCGCGTGATTTCCGGTTTGATTCGCCCAGGCGGCGGCCAGGTCTTGTACCAGGGACAGGACCTCGTCGGGATTTCCCCGGCGCGGCTCTTGCGCATGGGGATCGCTCACGTTCCTCAAGGCAGGCACATCTTCTCCGATATGACGGTTAAAGAGAATCTTTTGGTGGCTTTAGACCGGGTGAGGGATCGGGTGAACGCCGGAGAACGTCTGGAATACGCCCTCAACCTGTTTCCCCGACTTCGGGAACGTTACCACCAGTTGGGAGGTACGTTGAGCGGCGGCGAACAACAAATGCTGGCCATTGCCAGGGCTCTCGCCCCGAAGCCCGATCTGCTCATGCTGGATGAACCGTCGATGGGACTGGCGCCGGTAATCGTGGAGAGTGTGTTTAAAACGATTCGCCAAATCGCCGAGGACGGTACCACGATCCTATTGGTGGAACAAAACGCCACTGCGGCTCTTCACGTCGTGGACCGGGTTTACGTGATGGAAACTGGCACCATTGTCCACCAATCGGAACGCCTGGACGATTCGGAACTTCAGCGGATCAAGGAAGTGTACCTGGGTTTGAGCGACTCCTGATGGGAGGGAAAGGCGAGAGGGGATCCGGTGATGGATGTGGGGCATGAAGAATCCGTGTTATGGATTTCTACTTTAGAAATTGATGCGGCGTTGCTCGGGCGCATCGCTGAGAAAGCCCGCCCTTTTCGGGTGATACAAACGGGGGAAGGGGACGGTGATGCCGTCCCTCTACAAGACGTGGAAATCTGGGCCACCTACGGAGACGATGTGTCAACTGGGATCCTGCGCTGCATGCCTCAGCTTCGGTGGATCCAGTTGCTCCAATCGGGATATGATCGGGTTCCTGTGGATGAGCTCCGCCGGCGAGGGATCCGGATGACGACGACCCATGGTGTCCACGCGGGGGCGGTGGCCGAATATGTGCTGTTTATGACATTGTATTTTTTACGTGATATGGCACATTTTCAAAGACTACAGGTGATCCGGCGCTGGGACCGGAGCATTACAGGCACAGAGTTAGCAGGGAAAGTGTTAGCCGTGGTCGGAACTGGGGCCATCGGTAAAGAAATTGCGAGGCGGGCCTCAGCTTTTGGGATGAAGACCATCGGGATTAACCGCTCGGCTCGGCCTTCACCTTGTTTTGAACAGGTGGTGGGCATTCAGAATTTGGACTGGGTTCTGAGCGAGGCGGACGTGGTGGTTTCCACACTGCCCGGGGGACTGGAAACTCGACACTTTTGGAACAGAGAGCGTCTGGAAAAGCTTCAGCGGGACGCCGTTTTCATCAACGTTGGACGGGGGTCGAGCGTCGATACCGAAGGTCTGCTTTCGGTGGTGCGCCGAGGGGGCTTGAAGGGAGTCGCCCTGGATGTGTTCGAACAAGAACCACTACCCGCCCTCCACCCGCTGTGGAATACTCCTGGAGTGGTTCTTACCCCGCACATGGCGGCGAAAACCCGTGAATATCTGAGTAGGGCTGTTAGTTGTTTTTTGGAGAACCTGGACCGCTATAGGAGAGGATTACACCTGGTTCACGAAATTGCCGTCCAATGAGTGGCGCAGCCGGGTCCATTGAGAGAGGTGCGAGCAGTGAAAGCAGTCAATGACGTGGAAGGTTTCGTGGAGCTCACCAAGCAATTGGTGGCCATTCCGTCTGTGAACGGCACCCCAGGCGAAGTGGATGTGGCGGAATTTGTGGTGACTTGGTTAAAAAAGTTACCCTACTTCCGCCGTTTCCCTCATCGCGTATGGACACAGGAGATTCCGGGGGATCCCTTGGGGCGGAAAAATGTATTTGCATGGGTGAAAGGACAGACGCCGGCCACGGTGCTTCTGCATGGCCATTTGGACACGGTAGGCATCGAGGATTACGGTCCGCTCCAAGAACTGGCTTTCCAATCCGATGCGCTAAAGAAGGAGATCGAAAGGTTTTCGGGTGCTGATGATCGGGTCAAGGAGCAGGCTGCGTCAGGGAACTGGTTGTTTGGACGGGGCGCCCTTGATATGAAGGGTGGCGTAGCTGTACACATGAAATTAGTTGAGTTTTGGTCTAACCGTCCGGAAGAGCCCCCGGGAAGTATTCTGTTCATGGCTAACCCTGTGGAAGAGAATCAACATAGTGGGATCATGGCGGCTCTCTCGGAACTGTTGCGGCTTAGGGAACAAGAGAATCTTCAACTCATGTGTGCGGTCAACGCGGATTATGTCACGGCGGGCTACGAAGGCGATTCGGCGCGTTACCTGTACACCGGAGCAACGGGCAAGCTGCTGCTCAACGTTTTGATACGTGGGCGAGAAACCCATGTTGGAGAGGCCTTTGGTGGCCTCGATCCCGTTTTCGTGATGGCGGAGTGTCTGCGGGAGTTGAACTACAACCCGGAGCTTTGCGACCGGGTGGGACTTGAGACCGGTCAGCCACCCGTCGCTCTTTATGCGCGGGATCTAAAACCGGCTTACAATGTGCAGACGGCCGGGGGAGCCTGGCTGTATTTTAACTGGTTCGTATTGAATTCGACTCCTGAGGCAGTGCTGGCACAAGTGAAGCGGAAAGTCGAGGCGGCTCGGGACCGGGCATTGGCCCTGAGAAATGGCTATATGGACCAGTATACGGAATTCGCCGAAGTCAAGGGGCAGATGCCGCGTTATGAAAGGGAGGATATGCCTGTTCTGACCTTTTCGGAGTGGCTGGAGGGCCTCGAAGATGGGGTTCGGGCTCGGGTTGATGATGTTCTCCGAAACACCCGGTACTCCGTTGAAGTAGACCAGAGGGAAGCTACCCGGGATCTGGTGGAGCGGTGCTTGGCGGCTGCGGGGCAAACCTCCCCACTCATCCTGCTTTACTATAGTTCTCCCTTTTGTCCGCGGAATCGCCTTCAGGAAGAACGACCGGATCACCGAAGGGTGCTGAAAGCTGTGGAGGCGGCGGCTGGGGCCGTGGCGGCGAGATACGGCGAGGTCTTAAAGATCCGCCCTTTCTTTCCTTACCTGTCCGATAGCAGTTATTTAAATATGGTCGATGAGCCCCGGGCCGTTCACATGTTTACAGCGAATTTTCCCGGCTGGGGAACCACGTATTCTGTGCCCCTTGATGAAATCAGAAAGTTATCGATTCCGGCTATAAACCTCGGTGTTTATGGTTTTGATGCCCACAAATGGACTGAGCGATTGTACATTCCGTACAGTTTTGGTGTTTTGCCGAAGTTGATCCAGCGAGTGGTAGAGATGCTGTGGGAGAATCGACAATGGGAGGAAGAAAATTGACGACCCTGTACGAACGGGCCCTCAGAGTGTTTCCGCCGGTGGCTTCCCGGGCGACGAAACTGGGTATCGTGAGGGCTGAAGGATGCTGGGTTTATGACGAGAACGGGAAGGCTTACTTGGATTTTGCCAGCGGGGTGGCGGTGACCAATACGGGTCACAACCATCCAGCGGTGGTTCAGCGGGCTGCGGAACAGATGCGCCGGATGATTCACGTGGGCCACAATGTGTTTTACTACGAACCGTATGTCCAGCTGGCGGAGAGACTGGTCGAGGTTACGGGCGGGTACACCAAGGTTTATTTCAGCAACAGTGGGGCCGAGGCGAATGAAGGGGCTGTCAAACTGGCCCAGTACGTCACGGGGCGCCCGGAAGTGATCGCTTTTGCTCATTCCTTTCACGGGCGAACCCTTGGCAGCCTCGCCTTGACCGGTTCGAACGCCGCCTACCGCCGCATGTATGAAACGGCTCTTCGGCGCGTGTATTTTGCCCGGTATCCAAAACCCGCGCCGGGAGAAGATCCGGAGGAAGCCGTGCGCGCAAGTCTTGAGAGTATCAACGATCTCTTTGAATTGCAGGTCAGCCCGGACCGGGTGGCGGCAATCATTGTCGAGCCGGTTCAGGGGGAGGGCGGATATGTCATCCCTCCCCGAAGCTTTCTGGAGAAACTGAGAGGCATCTGTAATGAACACGGCATTCTGTTAATTTTTGATGAAGTTCAGACCGGATTCGGGCGTACGGGACATCTGTTTGCTTATCAAACCTTTGGGGTGAAGCCCGACATTCTCACTCTTGGAAAAGCAATCGCCTCGGGCTTTCCCCTCAGTGCCGTAATCGCTCGGCAAGATTTGATGGACCGTTGGCCGGCCGGGGCGCACGGCGGGACCTTTGGGGGAAATCCCGTGAGCTGTGCGGCGGGGTTGGCGACCTTGGATCTGCTGGAGGGCGGATTAATCGACAATGCCCGGGCGATGGGGAATTATCTGGTTGCACAACTGAGGGAATCCTTGGCGGAATTTCAAGAGGTTTACGACGTCCGGGGTGTCGGGCTGATGGTAGCTGTGGAATTCCGGGATCCCGGGTCCGGGGCTGAGCTTTCGGACATGGTGAAAGAAATTCTGGCACGGTGCGAACAGGGGGGTCTGATCCTCTTATCTTGCGGACCGGGTAAAACGGTGGTTCGCTTCATGCCGCCTCTCATTGTGGACAAGAAGGACATTGATCAAGCGGTTCAAGTGTTTCGCGATTCGGTCGCGGCTGCGGTGCGGTCGGTGAACTGAACGTTTCTCACCTCCCCACGCCGGATTGGGGGGCGCCGCTCGTCTGCGGGGTTGTGCCTAGGTGAGCCAGGGCGTTGACGATGTCGAGAACGATGGGCTCGGGGTAGCGCAGTCCCGAGCTGTCGGAGATGTCAAGGGCGTCCACGGAGATGGCGTAACGGGGGTGATCGTAGGGAAAATACCCCACAAACCACTGATTGACCCGGCGGGTTTGGCCGGTCTGGGCCGTGCCGGTCTTCCCCGCCACCGGCCAGGCCGCCTGGGCGAGAAGGTCCCCGGTGCCCTGGGGGGAGGCGATGACCTCCCGCATCCACTGACCAACTTCTTTGGCCACCGCCGGGTTGATGGCCTGAACCGGAGACTGGGTGGGAAATGTCCGATACGGATCTCCCTGGGCGGTGGTGAGTCCCATCACCAGCCGTGGGACCGGCCGCTTGCCATCCCCGGCGATGGTGGCGGCCATCACCGCCGCCTGGAGGGGACTGATGCGAACATTTTCCTGCCCGATCCCGGTGTTTGCCAACAAGCGCAGCGCATTGCCCGGCCCGACAAAGATTGAGCCCGGGTCTTCCTCATCGAACACATCCCGGCCATCCACCACTTGTCCCTGCCTCTGGCCCAAACCGAAGGCCTTGGCGTAATCCTCAATGTTCTGACGCCCCAGCTTCATAGAAATTTGCGCAAAGGCCACGTTGCAGGACTGGGCGAAAGCTTGCTCCGCGGTCTCATGCCCGTGCACCTTCCAACACTTGAGTATCCCGTCCCCGATTTGGATCGAGCCCGTGCAGTCGAAAGGAGTGTTGGCGGTGAGCTGCCCTTTGTCCAAGGCGGCGGTGGCATCGACGATTTTAAATACGGATCCGGGAAAATCGGCCTCCACCGCGAGGTTTTTCGGGTAGTTGGCGGCCCCGGACGGAATGTGATTCTGGTCAAAATTCGGCCGGGAGGCCATGGCCAGGATGTCGCCGGTATGCACGTCCATCACCACCGCGGCGCCTCGGGGCAGCGCCACTTTGTCCATGGCCGACTCCACGATCTTTTGCAACCTCATGTCCAGGGTCGTCTGGACGTTCAGCCCGGTATCCGTCCGGGTCGCTTCTCGGATCCCCAGCCCCGGCAAGGGCCGGCCTTCCCCATCCACATAAAAATGAAGGGTTCGAGCGGGGCCGTTCCCGCGAAGATCCTCCTGGAACACGCTCTCCAGACCCATTTTGCCCACTGGTTCGTTCAGGGGGTAGCGCCCGTCGTAAACCTGGGTGACCAGATTCGGGTCTTCCCCGATAAACCCCACGACGTGGCGGGCCAGAGATTGATTGTTGTATCTCACCGTGACTTGGCGGGGCAGGATCCCGTCTATTCCCAGAGATTGAACGGCGGCCGCCTGGGCGTCGGTCAATTCGATGGACGTGGAAGTTCCCCCTGGGCCGGGCAGGCTGAGCAGACCCGGTTGTTTCATCGAGGCCAGGGCGGATTGGATCTGGTTGACCGGGCGTCCCAAGATGGCGGCCAGCCGCCCCAGGTTCGGATCC
Source organism: Kyrpidia sp. (assembly GCF_023512215.1). Taxonomy (NCBI): domain Bacteria; kingdom Bacillati; phylum Bacillota; class Bacilli; order Caryophanales; family Alicyclobacillaceae; genus Kyrpidia; species Kyrpidia sp. The sequence continues at coordinate 20,689 of NZ_JAILZZ010000013.1, forward strand.
TGAAGGTCTGGGTGCCAAGGAGGCAAGACCACCAGACCGAGGAAGGTGTGGCCGGTGAGGGATTGGCCGTTTCGATCTAAGATGTTGCCCCGGCCGGAGTCCACCACAAACTGCTCCTGGCGCTGTCCCACCGACAGGGCCAGGAGGTCGTGGCCTTCGTAGTTGCGGGCATCGGCCACCTGAATAAAAAACAGTCGCCCGGCGAGCAGTGCCACGAAGCTGGTCCACGCTCCGGTCCAAATGAACAAGCGACGGCTGTGCCCCCAGCGTTTCACGGCCATCCCTCCCCGCTCCTTCACCACCTGTGTATCCTTCGACCTTTCCAGTATCGCCCGGTTTTTCACTGGGAAACCTTAGCGGCCGCCTGTGAGTCTGCAACTTTTTGGCACCCTACTTCAAAGGTGGCGGGAACCTGGAGCCAACCCCGTGGCACGCCTGCGGACACTTTTGCGGGAACAAACATCTTGGCCCGGCCAATCGCATGCGTCCTCCGTACCGGGCGGACGTGGGACGGGAGTTGGAATCGGCAGACTGGCCAGCCGGTGACCCGGATGAACGAGGATACGGCACGGAAACTGACTTTAGAAAAATCCGTCAAAATCGAAGAGTTAACGGCGCGGCAGAAGGACGGCGTTTTTCCGCTTGGATCGCGGGTTGGAATGTGGTACCATTCCAGGTTGACAGGATGCGATGGAACGACTGCGATTCGCGGCGGGGAGTGGAAGCTGTGCTGCGCCTTTTTGTACCAGATGTGTACGTGCCGTCGATTTACGCCGTGAATGCCGAGGCCCTGGTCCGCAAAGGCTTGCTCGGAGTGGTCACGGATTTAGACAATACCCTGGTGGCCTGGAACGAGCCCCAAGCACCGGACAAGTTGGTCCATTGGCTGGACGATTTGCGGGATCGGGGGTTGAAGGTCTGTATCGTATCCAACAACAAGGAGGTCCGGGTGCGGCCTTTTGCGGAACAGTTGAATATCCCGGCCCTTTACGAAGCCGGGAAACCGCGCATGCGGGCGTTTATGAAGGCTTTGGAGATCACGGGCACCCACCCCCGGCAAACGGCGATGATCGGGGACCAGTTATTTACGGACATTGCAGGAGGAAACCGGATGGGGATGTACACGATTCTCGTGGTGCCGATTTCCGATAAGGAATGGGTGGGGACCCGGGTGATGCGGCTCGTCGAACGCCGGGTGTTGCGCTTTATTGCCCCGTCCCTGCATCGGATCTCTGAGGGGGAGCATCAAGGATGAAGGTCTGCAGTGGTTGCGGGGAGGAACTTCAAAGCGAAGACCCGGGAAAAGCCGGCTACGTCCCGGCGCATCGTATGGATGAACCCGGGGTGTTGTGCCGCCGCTGCTATCGCATCATCCATTATCAGGAAATCGCCCCTGCTGCGGTGCCTCCCGAGCGCCTGCGGGGAGTCTTGGCCCGGGCAAAACAGGAGCGGGCCCTGGTGGTTCAGGTGGTGGATATTCTTGATTGGACGGGCACGCGAATCCCGGACCTGAACGACGTGGCCAGGGATCGACAATGGCTGGTGGTCCACAAAATCGACCTTTTGCCCCGGGAAACGAATTACGATCGGGTTCGGCGGTGGTTTGAACGGCAGCTCGGGCGTGAGGGCTTCCGGGTGGAGCGCGTGTATTTGGCCAGTGCTCACAAGGGAATCGGGATTTCCGGGTTGCTCGCCGATCTGAACCGGGTCGACGGAGCGGTGTATTTTATGGGCGCCGCCAACACGGGAAAATCGAGCTTGCTCAACGCGTTGATGGGAGCCGCCGAAATCTCGTCGGATCGCCCCCTCACCACGTCCCGGGTGCCGGGCACGACTTTGAATGCGGTGACCATCGACCGCGGGGAAGGGCGAAAATGGGTGGACACCCCCGGCATTACGGCGGGCTACCGAGTGGTGGATCGGTTGTGTCCGACGTGCCTGCGGGCGGTGGTGCCTGTTCAGCCGATTCGGCCCCGGGTCTATTCGTTGGAGACCGGGCAAAGTATTTGGCTGGGGGGATTGGCCCGGTTGGACGTATTGGAGGGGGATCGACAACCTTTTGTTTGCTTTCTTTCCAATCGGGTTCCCATCCATCGGACGAATGTACTCCGGGCCCAGCCTTTCTTTGAAAAGCACGCCGGCAAGGACCTGGTCCCTCCCTGTGAGCGCTGTCTTGCGGAAGTTACACCCGTGGCGCGCACCGAGTGGAAACTCGAACCCGGAGAGAAAGTCGACCTGGCGGTGGCCGGCCTGGGATGGGTCTCGGCCCGGGGGCGGGGCGCCCGGGTGGCCCTCTTTGTGCCCGAGGGGGTTGAAACGGAGTTGCGCCCGGCCTTGGTTTGAGTCTAGGGGTGAAAACTTCCGCATATGGCTTGAGTAAGATCGCCGGTGAGGAGGTTGCCCCTTTGGAGACGTTACGGAGACGCAGGGTGGTTCGGGTCCTGTCGTTGCCCTCGGTTTCTTCCCAGCCGATCATCTTCGATGTTGACGGTTGGCTCGATTGGTTGCGCCGGGAGGTCCAGCGGGCCCGGGAGAGTGAGCCGGAGTTGCAGGATTATCATCTCCACGATCTCCACATCGCCTTTGAGGGCACGAATGTCAAACTGAGAATGGATTTTCGAAAATAGCCGTTGTCCCGATGCTCATGGTATGATGGGAGAAAGAGAGCGGCCGTACGGGAAAGTGGGGGCGGGGAATGGTACAGGTGGAAGGCCGCGTGGCCTTGATCGGTCATCCGGTGGGGCATTCTCTATCGCCCGTGATGCACAACCGGGCCTTCGAGCGGCTCGGGTTGGCGTGGCGGTATAATGCCTTCGACGTTCAACCCAAAGATCTCCCCGACGCGATGCGAGGTCTTCGAGCGCTGGGGTTCCGGGGATGGAACATCACAGTCCCCCATAAAGAGGCGGCATGCCGCCTAGTGGACGAGCTGTCCGATGAGGCTGCGGAGATTGGAGCCGTGAACACCGTGCTTGTTCAGGAGGGGCGGTTGACTGGTTATAATACGGATGGTTGGGGTTATGTGGAAGCCCTGCATGCGGAGACCGGTTTGACGGTGGAAGGGAAGGTCTGTGTCGTGGTTGGCGCCGGGGGCGCTGCCCGAGGCATTGCCCACGCTTTGGTGCGGGAGGGGGCCCTGGTACGAGTGGTGGCCCGGCGCCCGGCGCAAGCCGAGAGGCTCGCCGACGAGTTCAGCCGCCTGGGGCCCGGCCGAATGCAGGCCGGGGGCTGGGACAAACTGCAGGTGTGGCTTCGGGAAGCGGACCTCTGTGTCAACACGACACCCGTCGGGATGAGCCCGGGCACGGGCGCAATGCCCTTCGATCCGGGGTGGACCCGGGAGGACTGTGTGGTCAGCGATATCGTCTACAACCCAAGGGAGACCCTGTTGCTGAAGCGCGCCCGAGAGTTGGGACGGTCCACCTGTGACGGGGTGGGCATGTTTGTCTTTCAGGGTGCCGCGGCCTTCCGGATTTGGACGGGACTGGCGGCGCCAGTGGCGGACATGCGGGCGGTGGTGGAAGAAGGTTTGGACGATGGGGCGGTCAAAGGGGGCTCCGATATATGAAACGGATCGGGCTCTTCGGAGGCACCTTTGATCCCGTTCATATTGGACATATCGTCGCGGCGGAATACGTGTTGGATGCCTGTGGTTTAGAACGCGTACTCTTTGTTCCAACCCGAATTCCGCCACACAAAGAGGCGCCGGATACGCCGGCCGAAGATCGGTTTCACATGGTTGAAGTTGCCGTGGCTGACCGTCCGGGCCTCGGGGTGAGCCGGGTGGAACTCGACCGGGAAGGCCCATCGTATACCGTGGATACCCTTCGTTATCTGAGGACTCGGCACCCGGATGTGCGATTCGCATGGATTATCGGCGCGGATCAACTCCTGGGATTCCCGATGTGGAAATCCCCCGAAGAGATTGTTTCTTTAGCCGACTTGATTGCGGTGGTCCGGCCGGGGTATAACGAGCATAAGGGGATGGACGTTGTTCGCAAGCAATTTCCCAGAGCTGCTCTCGAGGTGGTGGAGATGCCCCGGCTGGAGGTTTCATCTTCAGAACTGCGTGCTCGTCTGGAGGCAGGGAGAACGGTCAGTGTATTGGTGCCCCAAGCTGTTCAGGAATTGATCCGGGCAAAAGGGTTGTATAAAAGGGCGGGGCGGGTGCGATGACGGAAGAGCAGATCAAAGAGAAGGTCAAAGGGGCCCTGAGCCCGGCGCGATTCGCTCACGTGGAGGGCGTGGTGGCGGAAGCCGAACGACTGGCCAAGCGCTACGGGGCAGACGAGGATAAAGCGCGCCTGGCGGCTTGGATCCACGATTGGGCACGGGAATGGCCCGCCGATCGTCTGGAAGAGGAAGCCCGGCGACTGGGTGTCGATCGGGAGCTCTTTGGACCCGTGGCCGTCTTGCACGGACCCATCGCCGCCGCTAAGCTCGGGCAGGAATTCGGGGTGGAAGATGACGAAGTTGCAGATGCCGTCCGTTATCACACCACCGGGCGCCCGGGGATGGGGCTTTTGGAAAGGGTGGTGTGTTTGGCTGACGCTGTGGAGCCCGGGCGGGCCTATCCCGGAGTGGATCGGCTTCGCCAATTGGCCAGTCAGGATTTGGACAGGGCTCTGGCGGAGATGTTCGATGCCAGCCTGCGGGATCTTCTTGATCGCGGGAGACCGGTGGCTGTACTGACGGTGTTGGCGAGAAACGAATGCTGGTCCCGGGTCCGCGGTGGGCGGAGCCGCTAGTGGGGCAATACCAGCAATCCAACAGGGGAGGCGTGGGAATGAGTGCACAGATGGCCAGTTTAGCGCGCCTGGCGGCGGATGCCGCAGCGGACAAAAAAGCCGGGAATGTGGTGATCCTCGATATTGGAGAACTCTCCATCATCGCTGATTACTTCGTCATTTGCAGCGGTCAGTCCAGAACCCAGGTGCAGGCCATCGCAGATCATGTGCGCGAAAAAATGGAGGAACACGGGGCGGTGCTCCAAGGTCTCGAAGGACGTGATGAAGCCAGGTGGGTTCTGCTCGACTTTGGGGATGTGGTGGTGCATGTGTTCCGAGAGGAGGAACGGGAGTTTTATCAGCTGGAACGCCTCTGGGGCGATGCCCCAATGTTGTCCCAGTCCTCGTGACATCTCCCGACAACAAATTGACACCTTTTGTCGATCCATGTATAATATAGCATACAATTGGCAGTCGATCGCAGGGAATTTCAGTGTAGATTTCGCCCCAAACAGGCAACCAGCGGCGGGTGAGGGTTGATTCTTTTGGATACCTTCCGGTGTCCGTGGAACGCGACTCCAAGGGTGTGTGCGCGGTGACGGCCTCACCGCGGTCGGCAAGGGCCTCTCGTCCCTGGCACGAGCCGGGGCGAGAGGCTTTTGTGATGAGTGGCGTCAAGGAGGGGTACGTCGTGACCGAACAACAGTATGTGCCGGCAGAGATCGAACCCAAGTGGCAGAATCTGTGGGAGGAGACCGGGCTGTATCGCACCCGGGAGGATGCAAACCGCCCGCATTACTATTGCCTGGAGATGTTTCCTTACCCCTCGGGCAAGTTGCACATGGGCCATGTTCGGGTGTACTCCATCGGCGATGTGGTGGCCCGGGTAAAACGGATGCAAGGGTACAATGTTCTTCATCCCATGGGGTGGGATGCTTTTGGCATGCCCGCGGAGAATGCGGCAATCCAGCACGGTGTCCATCCCCGGCTGTGGACCTACGAGAATATCGACCACATGCGGCAGCAGCAGAAACGCCTCGGGGTCAGCTACGACTGGGAGAGGGAAGTGACGACCTGCGCGCCGGATTACTACAAGTTCACCCAGTGGATGTTCTTGCTTTTCTATCACCGCGGGCTCGCCTATAAGAAAAAAGCGGCGGTGAACTGGTGTCCACAATGTGTCACTGTGCTGGCCAACGAACAGGTGGAGAATGGGCGATGCTGGCGTTGTGGCACAGAGGTCACAAAGCGAGAGCTGGAGCAGTGGTTTCTGAGGATTACCGATTATGCGGATCGGTTACTGGAGGATTTGGATCAGCTCGACCGCTGGCCGGAACGGGTTAAAGTGATGCAGCGCAACTGGATCGGACGCAGCACCGGCGCGGAAGTTGAGTTCGCGCTGGAAGGACGGCCGGAGACGATCCGCGTGTTCACCACCAGGCCGGACACGCTGCTCGGGGTGACGTACATGGTCCTCGCTCCCGAGCACCCTTTGGTGCCTGCGCTCATCGAACACTCGAGTGAGAGGAATCGGGTGGAGGCCTTCGTGGAGGAGATGCGCAAGGCTTCGGAGGTGGAACGCACCGCTGCGGATGGGGAAAAGCGCGGGGTTTTCACCGGCACTTATGCGATTCATCCCCTCACCGGGGACAGAGTGCCGATCTGGGTGGCGAATTATGTACTTCTCGATTACGGGACCGGCGCTGTGATGGGTGTGCCTGCCCACGACGAACGGGATTTTGCCTTTGCCAAAAAATACAACCTTCCGATCCGAGTCGTGATTCGACCGCAAGATCAAGAACTTCCCACGCCCCCTACCGAAGCCTATGTTGAAGACGGAGTTCTCGTAAACTCCGGTCGGTGGGACGGGATGCACAATCGCGAGGCGATCCAGGCCATCACCGCCCACCTGGAGGAGATGGGAAAAGGGCGTTTTGCCACCTCTTACCGCATCCGCGACTGGCTCATCTCCCGGCAACGCTACTGGGGAGCGCCGATTCCCATCGTGTACTGTGATCATTGCGGCATTGTGCCGGTGCCTGAAGATCAGTTGCCCGTCCGGTTGCCGGAAGATGTTTCTTTCGAGCCGGGGACGGTATCGCCTTTGGCTACCAATGAGGATTTCGTCCAAACCACTTGCCCGAAGTGCGGAGGACCCGGCCGGAGAGAAACGGACACCATGGACACCTTTATGTGTTCATCATGGTACTATTTTCGCTACACCAGCCCAAAGGAAACCGCTCGCCCCTTCGATCCCGAAGCGGTTCGCAAATGGTTGCCGGTGGACGATTATATCGGCGGCATTGAGCACGCGGTGTTGCACCTCCTTTACTCGCGATTTTTCACCAAAGTCCTTCAAGACGCCGGGTGGGTCGATTTTTCCGAGCCATTCCGCCATCTTTTAACTCAGGGGATGGTGATCAAGGAAGGGGCGAAGATGTCCAAATCCAAGGGCAATGTGGTGTCTCCGGATGACATCATCAACCGGTATGGCGCCGACACGGCCCGGTTGTTTATCCTGTTCGCCGCCCCGCCCGACCGGGACCTGGAGTGGAGTGACCAAGGCGTGGAAGGTAGCCACCGGTTTCTCCATCGGGTCTGGCGACTCGTAAACCAGAATCGAGAGGTGTTTCATGCTCCGGCCGGAGACCAGATGGCGCCCGCTGCCAGGGAATTGCGCCGCAAGACCCACGCCACGATCAAAAAGGTGACCGAAGACTTCGCGGAACGGTACACGTTTAACACCGGGATCAGCGCCATCATGGAGTTGGTAAACGCCATCTACGCCTACCCGGCGGAGGCGGATCCCTTCACCAAGGCGGCGGCCATCCGGACCGTGTTGCTCCTGCTCGCCCCAGCCGCACCCCATATCTGCGAAGAGTTGTGGAGCCAGATTGGAGGAACGGGAAGTGTGCACCAACAGCCGTGGCCGACCTATGATCCTGCGGAACTGGTGACCGATGAAGTGGAGTATGCGGTGCAGGTCAACGGTAAGGTCAGAGATCATATCGTCGTCTCAGCTTCGGCGGGGGAGGAAGAAGTCCGCCAGACAGCTTTGGGTGCGGAAAAAATCCAGGAATGGACAGGTGGAAAACGAGTGGTCAAGGTGATCGTTGTCCCCAAGAAATTGGTCAATATTGTGGTGAAAGGGTAAACCGCAGTTCATCGAAACGCTACACGGGAGATCGGGGTGCCGATGGCGCTCCATTACCGCTTCCTGCGGCCGGACAAACGAGGTCCGGCCGTTTCACGTGATTCATGTCATTCATCCATCACTTTTAGATTTTCTGTGGAGCGATCTTCGGCCGTTCCGGCCTGTAACCGGCGAAAGCGTTCGAATGCTCGTTGATATTCCGGATACTCCTGAAAGAACAGGACGAGGCTCTGCAAGGAACGCATGGTGCTGGGGCTAATGTGGTGTTCAATGCCTTCCACATCTTTACGAATCGTGCTCTCCCCCACCCCGAGCAGGCGCAGGAAGTCCTCTAACATCCGGTGGCGCTGTTTCATATTCCGACCGAGCTGTTCCCCTTCCGGGGTCAGGACCAGACCGCGATATTTCTCATACGTCACAAAATTCTTTTCGTCCAATTTCTGAATCATCTTTGTGACGGACGAAGGCTGCACGGCGAGGATTGTCGCAATATCCGATACGCGGGCATAGCCTTTTTCCTTCATCAGTTCATAGATGGTTTCTAAATAGTCTTCCATGCTGGGTGTTAGCATGCGACAGGCCCCGCTTTCCAAAGGGTTCTGTTCCATTTTACTATTGCACTCCCCGATGTTGCAAACCAACCTTCCGTCTTAAGTGAAACTCAAGGATTTCAACACGAGGTACCGGACATCCCCTGTCGAATTGGATCTGTCGGAGGTGATAACCGGTGGAGGGGATCCGTATGGCTTGGGCACGAAGTGTGGGAAGGGCGGTTCGAAAGGGCTGGTGGGCCTTACTGCTTGTTCTGGTGGCGGGGGCGTGGTTTCTGTGGAGTGAAGGAGTTCAGCCCGGTTCCGATGCTCTTCCGGCAGTGGTCGAAACGGAGCTCCTGGCCGGGCGGGGGCCGGGTGCCCCGAGCTCCCGAACGATCGCCGTGGACGTGAAGGGGGCCGTTCAAACGCCGGGGGTGTACCAATTGCCGCCTGGCTCTCGGGTAAAGGAGGCCCTGGATGCGGCGGGGGGAGCTCTAGAAGCGGCGGAGCTCGCCGGGATCAACCTCGCCGCCAAACTGGAGGATGGCGCCATGGTGGTGGTGCCCGTCAAACCCACGGCGGTCACCGAGGCAGGCCATCCGTCTTTGCCGGAGGCAAACCTTCACGGCGAACAGGCAGGCGGAACGAATGCGCAGGCCGCATTGACCTCGGCGGAATCAGCACCTGCAACCTCAGGATCAGGCGGGATCGTCCACATCAACTCTGGTAGTGTGGATGATATCGATCGCCTGCCCGGCATTGGGAAGAGCAAAGCCGAAGCGATTGTGCAGTATCGTTTAGAGCACGGGCCGTTTTCTTCTGTCGATCGCCTGGAGGACGTGCCGGGCATTGGGCCCAAACTGGTGGAGCGGATCCGGTCACAGGTTGATTTGCAGTGATTCCGCTTTCTACATCCCAGCTATTTCCCCTGTTTGGCATCTGGACCGCCGCGTGGGCAGCCTTCGGGCAGTCGGCCCCTGTGGGGTGGGGCGGGGCAGCCTTGTCGGCCGCAGTCCTGCTGTGGGGATGGATGATGGATACCCGTCGCCGACGGAGCTGGGTCCAACCTGAGGGTATATGGCCATGGATGCGTTTTTACTTGTATCGCTGGGAAAGTGTGGCTCTCGGGCTGGCGATGGCCGCGTGTTTTGCCGGGGGACGGGTGTCCGCCCCCGCGGTTCCACCGTTGGATGGGTGGATAGGTGAACCTGTTGAAGTGGCAGCGCGGGTCGTTGCAGTTTTGCCCCGGATACCCGGTGCCGATCCATCCGTGGAGGCGGAATTGGTACGACTCTTTCATAGCAGGGGTTCCGCCGAATCGTGCAGAGGGGTGCGGGTGCGAATGGAGATGCCTGTGCCCGTGGTTGAAGGGGACTGGATCGAGGCCCGGATCCGTCTCAGTCCCCCTCCGGCGCCCAGGGCTCCATTTCCTCATGGCGTAGCAGACCCGTGGGAAAGGGCGGAACTGTTGTACCGGGCAGAACTGGAGTCTCCTCCTAGCGTACGGTCGACTTGGCGCAGTGTGCCGGGGAAGGCTCGAAGGGCATTCGAAAAGGTGTGGTCGGGGAGGGTGAAGTCTTCATCGGAACCACTCCTAAAAGCGATGGTGTTAGGAGATACCAGCGATTTGGACCCCGCGCTCAGTGAGGCCTTTGCTTTGACCGGCGTGGCCCACGTGGTGGCGGTCTCCGGCGCGCATCTGCACGTGGTGCTGTGGCCTCTCAGGCGATGGTTGGAAGGGCGCACATCCCCCAGGACACGGTTTTTTTGGCTTGCCAGCACAGCGTTTTGCTACGCAGCCCTCACCGGGGGTAGCCCTTCGGCGATGCGGGCGGCGGCGATGGTGACTTATGTGGGGATGGGGGAGGCCTTGGGGCGGCGTCAGGGTCCGCTACACGCGTGGGGAGTGACTCTAGCGGCGGAATCCCTTTTGCACCCCAAGTGGGTCTTTGATCTCGGATTTCAGCTTTCGTACGCGGCCACGTGGGGCATCTTCGTTTTGGCGCCTGCTTTGCGAAGCGCGATGGGAAAAGGACCGGGCTGGATCCTGGAACTCGTCGCTGTGGCCGGCGCCGCAGAGATCGCCATTTGTCCGATTTCGTTTTCCAGCTTCTATGTATGGAATGGATGGACGCTTTTGGCGAATCTGTGGGTTCCTCCTGCGGGTGCTCTGTTGTTGGGAACCGGTCTCGTGTCTTTGCTCACAGCGCCCAGTCCTGTACTCAGCGACGGAGCGATGTTGATCGCCGACCTTTTGGCCCAAAGTATTATCGGAGGTGTCACGGCGATGGACGGCGACCGGCGCTGGCTTCTCCGGCTGGGTGAACTCCCGCTATGGATCTGGGCCCTGTATGGGGGCGGGGTGTTGTGGGCATTGAGCCGCTGGGGAAAGGGCCAGCGCACGGGCCGATTTTGTACGATCGTTTTTTGTGCTGTGGTGGTCCTCTCCGCCCGGGCGGTACCAGAGCAGATGGTGATCTTTGCCCTGGACGGCGGTTCGGCAATCTTTTTGGAATCACAAGGGGTTCGGGAATTGATCTGCAAGGATGACAGAGGGGATCTCGAGATGGTGATTGTCCCGTATCTCCGTCGGTTGGGCGTGTACAAGTTGGACCGGGTGTGGCTGGCTACTTTTGAAGAGTCCGGGGGAACTCGGAGTTCCGGGTCGGGGTTAGAGGTTCTAAAACGCCGACTGGCTCCGGAGCGAGTATTACCATGGGATAGGAATCACTTTATGCGTGTAGAGATCGGCGACCACCCGATATGGGTGGGCGGTTGGCCCCCACAGATTCTCCTTCCAGGTCGACTTGTCGTGGATGTTCACCCAGGGGAGCCCTTGCCCGGGTTTACAGGGCTAGAGCGTCGGTGGTCGACAAAGGCCTATTCAGGTCTTCTCATTCAGAGCGAGGGTCGGGGGAACGTGGCCATACGTGGAATCCGAGGGACCATTTCAACGCCTTCCCGCGGGCTCGGCCTGTCGTTTCCCCTCGGTCTGTCGCTCTCCGTCCGGCCGCGCCTTAACCTGAACGGCTTGCAGGCTGGCCTGTAGGGCCTCCATGAGGTCGACCACATTTTTTTCGGGAGGCCGCACCTGAACCACTTGGTTTTCGGACACGCGGGAAGCGATATATTCCCGAAGAGCTTTCCCGTACTCGTTATGGAACGCCTCGGGATGAAAGGGGCTCGCTAGCCGATTGATCAGCTCCTTGGCCATTTCGAGTTCAGCCGCTTTAACTTCAATGCCGGCTAAGTTTGGAAGTTCCGCCGTAGATCGCAATTCATCGGGGAAGTGAAGCATCGACAGGGCGAGCACATGGTTATAACAGCGAAGGATGGCCAAGTGTTCTTTGCTGCGCAGGGCGATTTTGGCCAAGGCGGCGAGATCGGTCTCTTGCATCGCTCGGTGCAGCAACTGGTAGGGCTTTTCTCCGAATTCCTGGGGTGATAGATAATACGTTCTTTCGAAATAGATGGGGTCCACTTCGCCGACTCGCACAAACTGCGTGATTTCAACGGTGTGCAGGCTCGGAAGGGGCAGGTGTGCAAGGTCGTCGTCGGTGAGGATCACAAACTCACCCGGCCTCCACTCGTACCCGCGGACGATCTCGTCCGCTGTGACCGTCTCATTACAGTGCGCACACCATTTTTTATACTGAATGGGTGTTTTACACCGGTTGTGCAATTGTCGGAAATGGATGTCCCGATCTTCGACAGCCGCATACAACTTGATGGGAATATTGACCAAACCAAAAGAGATACTGCCTTTCCACAGAGCCCGCACCTGGGATCCCTCCAGTTCCGGCGACTGAACCACTTTTATTGTGCCGCCGATGGATCGATTTCCAACCACGTACTTTGCTCCAAATGTTGGGGGTCGTTGTGGTTCGTTGAAGCGAGGAAGGATGTAAAAGCATCGACAGAATCCTGGGAAAGCACGCTTAACGATGCTTTCCGCAAGGTGTCAGAACCCAGGGAGGCCCCCAGTAACGGATGGTTGTTCCGAGTGATCAGTATAGTGGCGTTGGCAACAGGGACTCCGCTGCGGTAGATCGCCGTGATCACTTTTTGTGCTGTACTTTTTGCCGCTTGGATCGGATTCGGATCGTCCACATCTACGAAAGCCGTGGTGTAAACGATGACCCGACCTTGATTGTCTTTCTCCATGTACACTTCATCCAGGTTTCCGATGGTTTTCAGTTGAGCGAGAATCGGATCGGCCTCGGCGTTAGAAACGTCTTGAAGGGGGGCTTGAACCGGTACTGTGACCCGGGGGGCCGCCGATGCGTAGGCGATGACGAGGAGGATCAGGACGACTACGGGAATGGCGAGCCTGCGGGTTAACCGCTTCGGACGGGTTTTCAATGGCGGCACGCTCCTTTCCGGATTCTGATAAACTCTATGGCTTGGCCACCCTTCCTATGATTACTACGGCATAAAAGGCGCTGAGCCGACCATACTAGGCTCGAAATCAAGGGGGTGGCGCGGGCATGGAGAAGCAAATTTTGATTCTAGGTGCGGGTTACGGCGGTGTAAAAACGGCATGTGGGCTGCAGCGCCAGGACATACCTTTTGCACTCGTGAACGATCAACCGTACCATCAATTTACTACTTTAATGCACGAAGTCGCGGGCGGCCGGGATCACCCCGACGATTACCGGATAGCGCTACAGGATCTGATCGACCCCCGGGTCGGCAAGATTCGCATCGGCACCGTTTCCGCCATTGATTTGAAAGGTCGGAGGGTACAAGTGGATGGGGCATCGTTAGAATATGATGTGCTGGTGGTAGCCCTGGGCAGTGAAACCGAATTTTTTGGGATTCCTGGACTGCAAAAGTACAGTGTCCAGTTGTGGGGGTTCGATTCGGCCCTGGATATTCGACGGCGGATGGTGGAGTTGGTGAAAAAAGCGACTGCGGAGCATCCCGTGAACGTGATCGTCGGCGGTGGCGGGTTAACCGGAGTGGAACTCACGGGGGAATTGGCAGATTGGATTCCCCATCTTTCTCGTCAGTACGGCGTGCACCCGGAACATGTTCACCTGATCTTGATTGAAGCCATGGAGACAATTGTCCCCATGCTCGATGTTGAACTGCAACGCCGGGCGAGGCAGGTCTTGGAGCAAAAAGGCGTTCAAGTGAGAACGGGCACAAAAGTGGCAGAAGTGAAGGAAGGACAAGTGCTCTTCGACGATCACCCCCCCTTGAGTTATTCCTTGTTTATTTGGACCGGCGGGGTTCGGGGCAACCGCTTGCTCGGGGAAAGTGGTTTCCCGGTGGACCGAAAGGGGCGGGTCCCCGTGGATCCCGTATTTCATCCGAAGGGTATGTCCGATGTGTTCGTGATCGGGGACTGCGCGGCTTTCCCAGGTCCGGATGGGCGTCCTCTTCCACCGACAGCACAATTGGCGAGCCAGATGGGCGATCATTTGGCTCAAAACATTGGGCTTCTCCTCAAGGGGCGGCCGCTGAACGCCTTTCACCCGCATCTGAGAGGGACACTTGCTTCTTTGGGCCGCGGCCAAGGCATTGGAGAGGTGGGGAATTGGAAGTTGGCGGGCGGAGCGGCGAGATTTTTAAAAGAAGCTAATAAAGCGCGGTATTTGTGGAGCATTGGGGGATGGAAAACGTTCTCTCGCAAACGCGGACAGATCCGCTGGGCGTGATCTGTGCCTTTCCCCTGTGTTATGCTGGGCTTGAGGTGGGGCGTATGTATTGGGATTCGTGGATTCGAGAGATCCGCGGTGGAATTCTGGCACCGGTTTACGTCTTGGGGGGGCCCGAGACCTACGTCGCCCGCATGGTCGTCGAGGAATTGGAAAACGCCTGCGGGTTGTCGGCTCCGGAATTGAATCTGGGGCGGTACGATCTGTCCGAAACGCCGATTCAGCAGGTCGTCCTTGAGGCGCGCACCACCCCGTTTTTTAGCGATCGCCGTCTCGTGATCGCGACCGGAGGCGAGGCCCTTTCCGGTCGGTCGAAAGTGCCTCACGATCTGACAAGTTGGGAAGAGTATGTGGCTGACCCCTCCCCGACGGCGGTCGTCGTGCTTCTCTTCGGCGATCACAAAATGGATGAGCGGAAAAAATGGGTCCGCAGAGTGAAGGAAACGGGACGCTGGTGGATGTGTCCTTCCCCAAAGGAATCAGAACTGACCGCCTGGGTGAACAAAGAAGTCCAGCGCCGGGGTTTTCACATGGGAGCGGACGCCGTCAACCGATTGATCCTCCTGTCCGGCGGCCATTTGGAATTGATCGCTGGAGAATTGGATAAATTATCCTTGTATGCGCCGGGAAAAGCGATTTCTCGAGAAGATGTCGACCTATTGGTCGTCCCTTTCCCCGAACAGGATATTTTCCGATGGGTGGACGATGTGGTCCGTCTAGACATGGACCGGGCTTTAACCGGATTGGACCGACTCCTCAAGCAGAAGGAAAATCCCTTTAAGCTCTTGATGCTCATGGCCAGGCAGTTTCGACTGATGTATCACGCCCTGAATGAATACAAATCCGGACATGTCAACACCGACCTCTCCGCACAGCTCGGCGTTCGACCTTATGCTTTAAAAATAGCTCTGGAGCAGGGGCGCCGTTATACACTCCGGCAACTGAGCGACGTGCTGCAATGGCTGGCCGACGCCGATGCGGACATCAAAACTGGGCGCCGTACCGATCGCGCCGCATTGAATGATTTCGTTGTCACACTGCCAATTCGATTAAAAGGAGGAGAGTGGAATGCCCCGAAGACGCCGAATCCTCGTGCCGGAAGCCCGTCCCGCCCTGGATCGGTTAAAGCGTGATTTGATGGAAGAAGAAGGGCTTGCATCAGACAAAGGAAGCGACCAACCTCTTGAAGAGGAGGTGGCGGGCCAGTTAGGCATTCCCTTGGGGAAAGGCGATGACGGGGAGTTGACCACTCGTCAGGCCGGCAAGGTCGGGGGAGCCATGGGGGGACCCCTCGTCCGCAAACTCATCGAAATCGCCCAACAGCAGCTGGTTGAGACAGGCCAACACATGCCGGGAACAAAGCGGGAGGGATTGCCCCCTCGGGATGCCGGGCCGGGGCGATGAGGTCCAATTTCTCCTAAATAAAAAAGCCTCCGAGTCGAGGCTTTTTTATGTTCAGGCCGTTTGTTGGGTCTGCTGTTCCTTCACCGCTGCCTGGAACTTTCGAGTCAAACGAGACTTTTTCCTCGCCGCCGCATTCCGGTGCAGAATTCCTTTTGTCACCGATTTATCGATGCGCCGGATGGCTTCCCGCAGTTGACGTTCCGCAGCCTCGAGATTCCCGCTCTGCAACGTCACGTGGAATTTTTTAATTGACGTCCGGAGCATTGATTTCAACGAGGCATTACGGAGCGTGCGCTTCCGAGTGATCTGTACCCGCTTGATGGCGGATTTAATGTTCGGCAAAGATTGGCCCTCCTTTCCCTCGCCCTTTGCGGCGCCGTTTTCAAGGCCGCCCACATACAGACAAAACGTATTCTACCACGCCATCCAACTCGGTGCAAGACGCGGGCGTCCGGAAAACGCGCATCTCCCCGGGCTCGGCCAGGGTCGAACACGCCCCCGGGGCATACTATGGGCAACTTCAGTTGCTTCAGCCTTAGCCTCAAGGAGGGAAGGACGTGCACAGAACGAACCCCTATGCTTGGAGGCGGTTTGGTGAGTTTGTGGAGTGGACACATCGAGGACAAGCGCCGGAACCCCAAGGGGACCAGCAGGCATCGGACCCCCGGGTGGACCTGGCGGTGGAAGCCCACGAGTTGGCCGGCGGCGGCGACATTCCCGGGGTGGACGTGGAAACCTGGTCCGAAGAAGGAATCACGGTGACTCGGATGCACGTGCAGGATGAGCAGGCCGCCCGGCGGGTCGGCAAAGAGCCGGGACGGTACAGCACCCTTGAGGTGCCGGGCCTTCGCAAACGGGACCCCGACCTGCAAGAGCGGGTGTCGGCCCGGATGGCGGAGGAGTTGGCGAGGTTCATCGAGCTGCCCGACACCGAGTCCGCACTGGTGGTGGGTCTTGGCAACTGGAATGTTACGGCGGACTCCCTCGGTCCCCTGGTGGTGGAAAAACTATTTGTCACCCGCCATCTTTTCCACCATATCCCCGATCTCATGGGAGACGGATACCGGAGCGTCAGCGCGGTGGCACCCGGAGTGCTCGGCATCACGGGCATTGAGACGATGGAGATCGTCCGGGGCATTGTCGAACACGTCAAACCCAAACTGGTGGTGGCCGTGGACGCTTTGGCTTCCCGGTCGACCAAACGGGTGAATACCACGATTCAAATTGCGGATACCGGCGTCCACCCCGGATCGGGAGTGGGAAATCGACGGAAAGGCCTGACCCGGGAAACCCTCGGTGTGCCGGTCATCGCTATCGGCGTCCCCACGGTGGTGGAAGCCACTACGATTATTCACGATGCCTTGGATTACCTGTTGCAACGACTAAGTCGAGAAGTTTCCGACCAGTTGCGCCCGGTTTTGAACACCTTCGACGTAGCGGAGAAACAAAAATGGATCACGGATATTCTCGATCCTTTGGGAGACAACCTGGTGGTCACGCCAAAGGAAATCGACGCCTTTGTGGACGATGCCGCCCACATCGTGGCGACAGGATTAAACGTGGCCTTCCATCCCGCCATTAGTCTGGAAGATGCTGCGCTGTTTACGCACTAACTCCGGGCCTTTCCGCAGGGCGGGGACCGCGACCGCTTCTCTCCGTTTATTTTCGTGAATCCATTCACGATGGCATAGACCCGTCCATCCGAGCATAGCTTGTACCGAGGGATGGACAGGGGGTATCGGCCATGCGCAAATCGTCTTTCCGAATTGTGACATTTCACGCGCCCCGGAGGGGGTTGAAATTCTCCGTCACCGCATGGCTTGTCGTGGCTTCCGCGGCGCTTCTGGCTTCCTCATTGTGGTTTCTACCGGGACCCGCCGGAGGCTCTGGCTTGTTCGGTGCCGTGGACGCCCTAACCTGGTCCTCGGTGGTGCGCCAAGGCGTGCCGTTGATGGATCAATCCTCTAGCCCCGCCCAGGTGGCCGGTGAACAATCCTGGGCTGCCTTTCTTTTTTATCACTTGACTGACGTCGATCCGACCCGCCCGACGAGCATCCTGGGATGGACGGTACCCGGCATGGCTTTTACCGACTACCCCATCGCTGTCGATGGTCGGACTGTCGACCTGCGTCCTCCTGAAGACGGGGCTCCCTCCCCTGGACTTTTTCAACACGAACAGCCCACCTCCAGCTCTTCCTCCACGGCGCCCAACCTTTCGTCGACGTCGTCGGATCCGTTGGTTTACGTGTATCACACCCACAATCGGGAATCGTTTTTGCCCATGCTTCCTGGGCGCACCAGTTTTGATGACGCTTATGACAAGGCGAAAAACATCACCCTCATCGGGACCGCATTGGTGGATGACCTCAAAAAATTGGGCATTACCGCGATTCACACCACGGTGGACTACTGGCCCATGGGGGATTACAGCAAAATGTACGTCTTCTCCCGGAAGACGGTCAACGAAGTGCTGCAAAAATACCCGGGTCTTAAGCTCATCATCGACATGCACCGGGACTCCGACCCCCGGGATCTGACCACGACGACGATCAACGGTCAGACCTATGCGAAAATCCGCATCATCATTGGCGGCAATAATCCTAACTACCAGGCCAACGAGCGACTTGCCGAGGCGCTGAAAGGGGAACTCGACCGCCTGTATCCTCATCTGGTCCGGGACATCTGGGCAAAGCGCAGCACCACCTACGACGCCACTTACAACCAGGACCTTTCTCCCAACATGCTGCTGATTGAAATCGGCGGTCCGGAAAATACCGAGGCTGAATTGGATCGCACGGCAACGTGTCTCGCAGACGGCATCGCGGCCTTGCTGAAGGACCAGGGAGATCTGCGTTTAGCCCGCTGAGCGCCCTGACCATACTGGAAGGTGGAGGGATGTGCGGTGCGAGGGTTTATCGGTCGTTTGCTGACCTATGCGGCGCTTTTGCTCATGTGCGCAGGGGTAATCGCCATCGGCTTCGACATCGCCCAGAGGGGAATGAATGCCCTGGCTGGGGATCCGCCTCCGTCCCCCCCTTGGACACCCGTGGGTGAACGGCTCAACCAGCGCATCGAGACCGCGGCCGGCGATGTGTCGGTGGCGGTGGAACAAGTGGGTGTGGCGGCGGGGAGCTGGATGAAAGGTCAAACGCGCAACTTGTTGCTCAAGATGTTCGCTGATCGCTGATGCCGCCTGCGGAGGTCCCTTGCCCGCTCCGTCGGCACGGCGTATAATTCGGGATGATGCTGGCGGACAGGAGGAGGGGGCACTTGGATCCCCGGGACAGACAGAAGAGAATTCGCAACTTTTGCATTATCGCCCATATCGACCATGGCAAATCGACGTTGGCGGACCGGATCTTGGAGTATACCGGTGCCCTAACAGCCCGGGAGATGCACGATCAGGTTCTCGATCAGATGGATCTGGAACGGGAGCGGGGGATCACCATCAAACTTCAGGCGGTCCGTTTGGAATACCGCGCATCTGACGGAGAGGCGTATATTCTGCATCTTATTGATACTCCGGGCCACGTGGATTTCAGCTATGAGGTGTCCCGCAGCCTGGCGGCTTGCGAAGGGGCCCTTTTGGTGGTGGACGCCGCCCAAGGCATCGAAGCCCAGACCCTGGCCAATGTGTATCTGGCCCTGGAAAACGATCTGGAGATCATCCCGGTGATCAACAAGATCGATCTGCCCAGCGCCGAGCCGGAGCGGGTCAAACGGGAGATCGAAGAGGTCATCGGCCTGGATGCCGAAGGCGCGATTCTCGCCTCGGCCAAGGAAGGGATCGGCATTCGGGAGATCCTCGAAGCCATCGTCCACTCGGTCCCGGCTCCCGCAGGAGATCCCGCTGCGCCTTTGCAGGCGCTGATTTTTGACTCGCACTATGACTCCTATAAAGGGGTTATCATTTACGTCCGGGTGGTGAATGGAACGCTGCGCCCGGGGATGAAGATCCGGATGATGGCCACAGGGGCGGAATTCGAAGTGGCCGAGGTGGGAACTTTCCGGCCGAAGATGACATCGGTCCCGGAGTTGTCCGTGGGGGACGTGGGTTTCGTCGCCGCGGCCATCAAGAACGTGCGGGACACCCGGGTGGGGGATACGGTCACCGACGCCCTGCGGCCGGCCCGCGAGCCTTTGCCGGGATATCGCAAAGTCCACCCCATGGTGTTCTGCGGGCTGTACCCGGTGGACTCGAATGATTACCAAGATCTGCGGGAGGCCTTGGAGAAGCTGGAGCTGAACGATGCCTCCCTCAGCTATGAACCCGAAACCTCCGGGGCTTTGGGCTTCGGGTTCCGGTGCGGGTTTCTCGGTTTGCTTCACATGGAAATCGTCCAGGAGCGGCTGGAGCGGGAATACGGGCTCCAACTCATCACCACGGCACCCAGTGTGATCTACCATGTGTACACCACCGCTGGGGAGATGATCCCCGTGGACAATCCCAGCCGGATGCCGGATGCGTCGCGAATTGAGCGCATTGAGGAGCCCTATGTAAAAGCTTCGGTTATCGTCCCCAAAGACTATGTCGGGACGGTGATGGAGCTGTGCCAGGAAAAACGCGGAGAGTTCCAGGACATGCA
This sequence comes from Kyrpidia sp., assembly GCF_023512215.1. Classification (NCBI taxonomy): domain Bacteria; kingdom Bacillati; phylum Bacillota; class Bacilli; order Caryophanales; family Alicyclobacillaceae; genus Kyrpidia; species Kyrpidia sp. The sequence goes on from NZ_JAILZZ010000013.1 coordinate 40,756, forward strand.
ATATTTGGACGAGAATCGTGCGACCTTGGTGTACAATCTTCCGCTGACGGAAATCGTTTACGATTTTTTTGATCGTCTCAAATCGAGCACCAAAGGGTATGCGTCCTTTGACTATGAACTGGCCAGTTATCGACCCTCTGACCTGGTGCGCATGGATATCCTGATCAACGGAGAGCCGGTGGACGCGCTGTCGTCCATCGTCCACCGGGACCGGGCTTACCAACGGGGCAGGGCGCTGTGCGAGCGATTGAAAGAGTTGATCCCACGGCAATTGTTCGAAGTGCCGATCCAGGCTTCCATCGGCAATCGGGTCATCGCCCGGGAAACCATCCGGGCCATGCGCAAGAACGTGTTGGCCAAATGTTACGGAGGCGACATTACCCGCAAGCGCAAGCTGCTGGAGAAACAACGGGAAGGTAAAAAGCGGATGAAGCAAGTGGGAAACGTGGAGATTCCCCAAGAGGCGTTCATGGCAGTGCTCAAAATGGAATGACGGCGCGCGGCCCATCCGGTCGAGCGCCGTTCCAATCTCGGTGGGAGGCGGTAAGAACGTGAACCGGCTGCCGGTGAAGGCCTTGTACTTGCACGTTCCATTCTGTGAGCGCAAATGTTATTACTGCGATTTTAATACCTATGTCGCCAGGCCGGAGGTGTGGGAACGGTTCGTTCAGGCGTTGGTTCGGGAAATCCGCGCCCTTGGCCGCCTCTATCCGGATACGGTCCTAGAGACGGTGTACGCCGGCGGGGGAACGCCGAGTCTCCTGTCTTGCCGCCAGTGGCAACAGATTTTTGAAGCGCTGCGGGGTTCGTTTCACCTCGCCTCGGATGCCGAGATTAGCCTAGAGGCCAACCCGGGCACGGTGGATCGTGAAAAATTGCATGTTCTTCGGGAGCTTGGGGTCAATCGGCTGAGCATCGGGGCGCAGAGCTTCAACAGGGAATTGCTCCGGAGGCTGGGCCGGTCTCACGGGCCGGAGGAGATTGTTCACAGCGTGGAGCTCGCCCGCTCGGTTGGGGGATTTTCCCTCAACCTCGATTTGATGTTCGGCATTCCAGGTCAGAGTATGGAAGATTGGCACCAGAGCTTGGCGGCGGCGGTGGGGCTCGGCCCGGATCACCTGTCCGCTTATGGCTTAAAAGTAGAAGAAGGGACGCCTTACAGCCGGTGGTACGACCAGGGGGTTCTCGACCTGCCTTCCGAAGATCTCGAGGCAAAGATGTATACCGCATTGATGGAATTCATGGATAAAGCAGGGTATGAGCAGTACGAGATCAGCAATTTTGCCCGGCCGGGAGCGCGCTGCCGCCACAACTTGGTGTACTGGCGCAATGAGCCGTACCTGGCCGCCGGTCCGGGAGCCCACGGGTATGTCGACGGGGTGCGGTACGCCGTCGTCCGGAATGTACCCGTTTATATGGAGCTCGCCTGGAAGGGGAGCTCGACGGTCGAGGAGCGCCATGAGGTCTCTGACGAAGAAGAAATGGAGGACACCATGATTCTGGGGTTGCGGCTGCTGGAAGGGGTGGGGGATGATCGTTTCACCCAGCGCCACGGCCGGTCGCTGTTCGACGTCTTTGCCGAGCCGGTGGAGCGGTATTTGCGCTCTGGGCTCCTCCTTAAGGAAGGCTCTCGGGTTCGGTTGGCTCGGGAGGCGCTTTGGATCAGCAATGAAGTGTTCCAGTCCTTTCTGGCCCTATCCATTGACAAAGTCTGACCATCTCTGGTATTTTCATCGTATGGAGGTTTAGCACTCGTGATGTAGGAGTGCTAACAGACGGGGGTGTCGGAGGTGCTCACTGAACGGCAACAACTGATCCTGCGGTTGATTGTCGACGATTATATCCGTTCTGCCGAACCCGTCGGTTCTCGTACGATATCGAAACGGATGGAGACACATTTAAGCCCGGCCACCATTCGGAATGAAATGAGTGATCTGGAGGAGATGGGATACCTGGAGCAACCGCACACCTCAGCGGGACGGGTCCCTTCTCATAAAGGATATCGCTTTTATGTCGACCATCTGATGCAACCGCCTATGCTCAACGACCGGGAAGTTGCCGTGATTCGGCGACTGTTTCAGGAACGGTTGGAAGCCATGGAGCATGTGGTCAGACAGACGGCGGGAATTCTGTCCACGTTGACCAACTACACGGCTTTTGTGCTGGGCCCCATGGGCGAGGATGCCAAGTTGCGCCATATTCAGGTGGTGCCCTTGGGAGAGTGGGCGGCGGTGGCCATCCTTGTGACGGACACGGGTCACGTGGAGAAGAAAACGGTGATTCTTCCGGATCCGGCAGACCTGGCGGACATCGAGCGATTGGTGGAGGTGCTCAACCGCCGTTTGGTCGGGGTGTCTATCAGTGAGTTGAAGGAAAAACTGGAACAGGAGATCGGCCTGGAGTTGCGCCGGCACTTGGATCGGTTTGAACGCGGGTTGGCGCTGGTCGATGAACTGACGGCTTCGTCCGAGGAGAAAGTGTATGTGGGGGGCACGTCCAAGATCCTGGAACAGCCGGAGTTTAGGGATCTGGAGAAGTTAAAACCCCTGTTGGTCATGTTGGAAGACGCCCATGGTGTGGCCCGATTGGTGGGAGTGCCGCAGAAACAGGGTGTACAGGTTCGCATCGGGTACGAGAACGAACTGTCCGCGGTTCACGAGTGCACGGTGGCAACGGCCACGTACCGATTTTACGGCGGACGGATCGGAGTGATCGGCGTCGTGGGGCCCACGCGAATGGCGTACAGACGGGTGATCGGTGTGTTGAATGTGTTATCTCACGTGTTGAGCGATCTGTTCAATCGCGAAGGCGCTTGATGATGGGGAAAGAACCACCGGGTGTGGCGGAGGTTGAACTCTGCCCGCCCGTATTTTTGGGAATCTAAAGGAGTGTGGATGCGAGTGGAAGAACAGCGGCGAAGGGAGGCGGATTCCGGCCGGGAGTCCAGCGGGGGCGCAGACCGTCCCGAGGCGGGGACAGGCCCGGGACGAGAGGCAGAGCCCCAGGGATCAGAAGATCGCCGGGAGGCCGGGAAGGAAGAGCGCAGTGAAACCAGCGCCGGCGAAGAGATGGGTCAGCGGCGTGACGAAGGGGAAACGGGCCAGGGTCCCGATACCGGGGAGGGAGACGGGGCCGATGTGGCTGCGGAGATGGAGCGACTCCGGGAGGAGGTTGAGTCCTGGCGGGGACGGGCGCTGAGGATGCAGGCAGATTTTGAGAACTTCCGGCGCCGGACCCGGCAAGAGCGGGAAGAGTGGGCGGCCTCGGCGACGATGGGCGTCATCGAGCGGCTTTTGCCGGTGCTGGACCATCTGGAGCTGGCTCTCCAGTCCGGCCAGCAGTCCACGGATGTGCAGTCGCTTCTTCAAGGGGTCGAGATGGTGGTGCGCCAATTTCGAGAGATCCTGGAAGGGGAAGGCGTCCGGACCATCGAGACTGTCGGCATGCCTTTTGATCCGAATGTCCACGAGGCCGTTGCCCAGGTGCCCGATTCCGGGCAGCCGCCGGGCACGATTATAGAGGAATTTCGCAAGGGATATCGGTATAAAGATCGCGTGTTGCGGCCTGCGATGGTGAAAGTCAGCGGAGATACAGGAGGGAACTAGAGATGGGAAAAGTCATCGGCATTGACCTGGGTACCACCAACTCGTGCGTGGCGGTCATGGAGGGCGGTGAGCCCGTGGTCATCCCCAATGCCGAAGGGGGCCGCACCACGCCGTCGGTGGTGGCGTTTACAAAAACCGGAGAACGGCTGGTGGGGGACGTCGCCAAACGTCAAGCCATCACCAACCCGGATCGGACCATCATTTCCATCAAACGTCATATGGGGTCCGATTACCGGGTGACGATCGATGACAAATCTTACACACCCCAGCAGATCTCGGCGATGATCCTGCAGAAATTGAAAGCGGATGCCGAGGCGTATCTCGGAGAGACCATCACCCAAGCGGTGATCACCGTGCCGGCGTATTTTAATGACAGCCAGCGCCAGGCCACGGTGGATGCCGGCAAGATCGCCGGCCTGGATGTGTTGCGGATCGTCAACGAGCCGACGGCGGCCTCCCTGGCCTACGGCTTGGACAAAGAAGAAGATCAGACCATCCTCGTGTTCGACTTGGGTGGCGGCACCTTCGACGTGTCGATCCTCGAACTCGGGGATGGCGTGTTTGAAGTCAAGGCCACCAGCGGGAACAACCGTTTGGGAGGAGACGACTTCGATCAGAGAATCATCGATTATCTGATCGATCAGTTCAAAAAAGAGACGGGGATTGACCTCAGTCAAGACCGGATGGCTCTGCAGCGGCTGAAAGACGCGGCGGAAAAGGCGAAAAAAGAGCTATCCAGCGCCTTGACCACGACGATCTCCCTGCCTTTTATCTCAGCGGATGCCACAGGGCCGAAACATTTGGAGGTCAACCTCACCCGGGCCAAATTCGAAGAGTTGACGGCTGACCTCGTGGAGATGACCCTGGGGCCCACCCGCCAGGCCTTGGCCGATGCGGGCCTGAACCCTTCGCAAATTGACAAAGTCATCCTGGTGGGTGGATCCACCCGCATCCCGGCGGTACAAGAAGCGATTCGGAAATTTATCGGCAAGGAGCCGTCCAAGGGCGTAAACCCGGACGAAGTGGTGGCGGTAGGGGCGGCTATCCAGGCCGGAGTGTTGACCGGCGAGGTCAAGGACATCGTGTTGTTGGATGTCACCCCTCTGTCCCTGGGCATTGAAACGTTGGGTGGGGTGTTCACCAAGCTGATCGAGCGCAACACGACGATTCCCACCTCGAAGAGCCAGGTGTTCACCACTGCGGCGGATAACCAGACGTCGGTGGAGATCCACGTGCTCCAAGGCGAACGAGAGATGGCCCGGGACAACAAGACGTTGGGTCGCTTTACATTGTCCGATATTCCTCCTGCGCCCCGGGGGGTGCCCCAGATCGAGGTGACCTTCGACATCGATGCGAATGGGATTGTGAATGTCTCGGCCAAAGATCTGGGGACGGGAAAAAGCCAAAAGATCACTATCACGGCATCCAGCGGGCTGTCCAAAGAGGAAGTGGAGCGGATGGTGAAGGAAGCCCAGGCCCACGCCGAAGAAGACCGCAAGCGCCGGGAAGAAATCGAGATCCGCAACCAGGCGGATTCCTTGGTTTATAGCACGGATAAAACCCTTAAAGATATCGGGGACAAAGTGGACAAATCTGACGTGGAACGGGCCGAGGCGGCGAAGCAAAAGGTGAAGGATGCTCTGGCCGGAAACGATATAGAAGCAATCAAGAAAGCCATGGACGAATTGCAACAGGTCGTCCAGCAATTGTCGGTGAAACTGTACCAACAGACATCGGCGAACAGTACCCAAACGGGTTCTACGACCGGCGGGGCCGCGGGCGGCGGGAAAGACGAAAAAGTGGTGGACGCCGATTACACTGTGGTGGACGACGACAAAAAGTGAGCGGTAACCACTCGGGCAGCGATGAGAGGGAAATGTTGGCTTCTGAAGAAGTAGGCCGCGGCGAAGCTCCGGGGGAGGGGGTGTTCCGGTGAGCAAGCGCGATTATTATGAGGTGCTCGGCGTTGAACGGGGGGCATCCGCCGAGGAGATTAAAAAAGCCTATCGGAAACTGGCGCGCCGTTATCACCCCGATGTGAACAAAGAGGATCCCCAGGCGGCCGATAAATTCAAGGAGATCAACGAAGCATACGAGGTTCTATCGGACCCGGAAAAAAGGAGCCGATACGACCAGTTTGGCCACGCGGGGGTCGGGCAGGGGGCAGGCTTCGAAGGCGGTCCGGGCGGCCCCGGGGGAACCGGGTTTGATTTTGGGGATTTTGGCGGATTCGGGGATATCTTTGACATGTTTTTCGGCGGCGGCCGGCAGAGGACCGGTCCGCTGCGAGGGGCGGATTTGGAATACGACCTCTCCCTCGAATTCCGGGAAGCGGCTTTCGGGGTGGAAAAGGAAATTCGCGTGCCAAGGACGGAAACCTGCGACCGGTGTGGGGGCAGCGGCGCCCGGCCCGGGACCCAGGTGGAACGTTGCCCGGTGTGCGGAGGGACGGGTCAACAGGAGAATGTCGTCAATACCCCCTTGGGCCGGATGGTTACCCGAAGGCCGTGTTCCCGATGTAAAGGGGAAGGGCGGATTATCCCGGACCCTTGCCCAAAATGCCAAGGCCGCGGTCAGATACGGGTGGTGCGCACAGTGAGCGTCAAAGTTCCCGCTGGCGTGGATACGGGCAACCGCATTCGGATGGCGGGCCACGGGGAGCCGGGCACCCGGGGCGGTCCGCCCGGCGATTTGTTTATCGTGATCCACGTCCGCCCGGATCCGGTGTTTCAGCGGGAAGGGTTCGACGTGCATTGCCAGGTTCCCATTACTTTTGCCCAGGCGGCTCTCGGGGACGATATCGAGGTGCCGACTCTGGAGGGTCGCGCACAGTTGAGGATACCACCGGGCACCCAGACGGGCACTGCGTTTCGGCTCAAAGGTCAGGGCATTCCCCGGCTACGAGGTGGGGGACGGGGCGATGAACACGTCCAGGTGTTCGTGGTGACGCCGACCCGCCTTTCCGACCGAGCCCGGCGTCTGTTGCGGGAGTTGGGCGAGGAGTTGGGGGAAGACATCCACGAACAGAACCAGACTTTTTTCGAGCGCATGAAAAGTGCCTTCAGCCGGGATGGGCGGAACGGCTGAAGGCCGTGATGGCCTACTGGCCTACGGATCTATCCGCTTCGGATCGAGTGGCCGGGGCGGGTTAACGCCCGAGTAAGCAAAGGAAATGGTAGGTTGCGGAAGCGGGGATGGAACCGGTGAATGATCTGTGGACCGTGGTGGAGTTGCGCACGACGAAAGAGGCCGTCGAGGCGGCGACGGCGAAGATGCGGGATCTCGGGGCGCAGGGGGTGGCCGTCGAGGAGGCCGACCCCTTGGGCCCTGATTTTGTGCCGAAATTCGGCGAGATCTACGAGCCAGAAGGAACGGCAGGAAAACCAGGGATGGGCAACAAGGATGTAGCCTCGGAGAGTCCCGGGGCTCCCAGGTGGGCGGAGGTCGCCACCCCGGCGGTGGGGCCCGGTGAGGCGGTGGTCACGGGGTATTGGCCCGGGGAACCGCATCGATGGCAGCATATCTCCGCTCTCCTCAAAAATTGGTTGGACTTGCTCCCCACGTGGGGTCTCGATCCCGGTAAGGGTGACATCGCCGTCCGCACCGTGCGGGAGGCAGACTGGGCGGATGCGTGGAAGCAGTATTATCGTCCGGTGACGGTAAGGGGCAGGGCGAGAGTCCTGACTGTCTGTCCGGCGTGGGAGACTTATATGCCGGAGCTTGGGGAAGTGGTGGTCCGAATCGATCCCGGCATGGCCTTTGGCACCGGCACCCACGAAACAACCCGTCTGTGTCTAGGATGGCTCTTGGACGAGGTCACCCCGGGGTGTCGGGTGTTGGACGTGGGGTGCGGGTCTGGTATTCTCTCGGTCTCGGCGGCGGCTCTCGGTGCCGGGCGGGTTCTGGCTGTGGATCTGGATCCCCTGGCGGTGGAAGCGGCCCGGCACAATGTAGAGGTGGCCGGTGTGGCGGATCGGGTAGAAGTGCGGCGGGGAGACCTACTGGACGGCATCGAGGAGCGCGGGGACCTGATCGTGGCGAACCTTTTGGCTGACCTTGTAGAGCGATTGCTGCCCGATGTCCACAGGTGCTTGACACCCAAGGGGCGGTTTCTCGCCTCCGGGATTCTAGTGGAACAAGAGGATCGGTTGGCCCAGGCGATGGAGGCTGCGGGGCTGGCGGTTCGAGAGATCCGCCGGGACGGAGCTTGGTGTGCCTTGTCGGGTGAACTTTTCCGGTGAAGGCGAAAATGGAGGGATGCAAAGGGGGACTTGTCATGAGGGTGCGCAGGCGTGTGACGGAACGGCGGGTGGAGGGCGGGGGCGGACTTTGGCTCTATGTGGAGGAAAGCGGAAATCCCGCGGGTCGACCCATCGTGTTTTTCCACGGTTATTCCCAGAATCACTTGGTTTGGCTCAAACAGACCGAGTCCGATCTGGCGGAAGAATTCCGCCTGATCGCGGTGGATCTCCGGGGCCACGGGAGATCCGACAAGCCTCAGGGGGTATACGGAGATTCCCGGCTTTGGGCGGAGGATGTGGCCGGGGTTCTCCGGGATTTGGAGCTGGCCCAGCCGGTTCTTGTAGGATGGTCGTACAGCGGACTTGTGCTCTGTGATTATGTGCGGCATTACGGCCAGGAGGCGATCGGTGGCCTGGTTTTCGTCGGCGCCGTGACCCGGACTGGGGTTAAAGAGTCTTTTGCGGATTTGGGAGATGAGTTTGTGGCCCTGGTTCGGCCTTCCTTTTCAAACGTGGTAACCGAAAGCCAGTCCGCTATGGAGCAATTGATCCATCTCACCATGAAGGGGTTACTGTCCGAAGAAGAATTCTATCTCTTTCTCGGCTTTAACGGGGCGGTTCCGCCTCATGTCCGGGAAGGGATGATGAAGAGGAAGCTGTCCAATGATGATCTTTTACCAACCATTCAAAACCCGGTGTTGATCGTGCACGGGAGTGAAGACCGGGTCGTGCTCCCGGCGGCGGCGGAGCGGCACGCGGGCATGATCCCCAAGGCCCGGCTCCGGATCTATCCCGGCGCCGGACACAGTCCCTTCTGGGAAAATCCCGGACGATTTAACGAGGAGTTACGGGAATTTGTCCGATCGATTTGAAGCCAGGGCGGTTGCCCGGCTCGCTTAAATGGGGCCGGTGACCGCCTTATTTCTCAGGCCGTTTGCGGTATTGACACGGCCAAGAAGATGCGCTATATTGAAAACAAGCAAGCGCTTGCTTAAACAGTGCGGAGATCAAGGAGGCGGCGACGGTGAGCGAAGAAGCGAAGATGCAGCAATTTATGGAACGCATCAACCGCGGAGAGCGGATTGAGGCCACGGACTGGATGCCGGATGAGTATCGGCACTTGGTGCTCAAGCAGATCCACATGCACGGGATCAGCGAGGTGATGGGGGCATACCCGGAGAAGGAGTGGGTTCCCAAGGCCCCGACCTTGCGGCGCAAGTTGGCGATTATGGCCAAGGTTCAGGATGAAGTCGGCCACGGGCAATTACTGCTAAGGGTGGCGGAGGATATCGCAGCTCCCTTGGGGAAAGTCCGGGATGACATGATTGAGGATCTGTTTGTCGACAAGGTCAAGTTTCATAATGTCTTCCATATGGAGGCCCGAACCTGGGCGGATGCTGGGCTGATCGGATGGCTGGTGGACGGATCGGCGATTATCACCCAAGTCTCTTTGCTGGGGTCGTCCTACGGGCCGTATGCCCGGGTTCTGAAGCGCATTGCGGCGGAAGAGAGTTTTCACATGCAGCACGGGGAGTCGATTTGCCTGGCTTTGGCGAACGGAACTCCGACCCAGAAAGACATGCTCCAGGATGCCCTCAACCGATGGTGGGAATCTCTCATGTTCTTCTTCGGGCCTCCTCTGATGTCTTCGGCGGCTCAGAAGATGATGGATTATCGCATCCGCACGAAGACCAACGAACAGTTGCGGCAGAAGTTTTTGACCAGGTATGTACCGAGGATTCGGGCACTTGGACTGGAGATTCCAGATCCGGCCCTTCGCTATGACGAAGAGAAAAAGGTCTGGAGCTACACCCAGCCCGATTGGGAAAAGTTCTACCACATCGTGAAACACAACGCCGGGCCCAAGTCCCAAGAGCGGTTGGCGTTGCGGAAACAGGCTCATGAAGGCCAGCGCTGGGTGCGGGAAGCGATGAGCCGGACCCGGGAGAAAGAGAAAGATTTGGCCGTGGTCTGACGGTGCAGAGGGGGGAGAGCAGATGCAGTTGAACGGTTCAGCCGGGGATTACGAGGTTTATGAAGTCTTTGTTCAGTACGATCCCCTGGAGCACCACGTGCACGTGGGGAGTGTGGTGTCTTCCTCGGGAGAAATGGCCCTTCAGGTGGCCCGGGAGAATTTTCTCCGCCGGGACGACGCGGTGAATCTTTGGGTCGTGCCCCGGGGCCAGGTGTTTGCCACCTCTTATGAAGATGCGGACTTTTTCGCCAAGGAAATGGATCATTCTTATCGGGAAGCCAGCGGGTATCCCGAGAACGCGAAGTTGTGGAAATCGTTCAAACAACGGGCCATTGAGCTGGAGGATTTGATTCGAGACTGAGGAGGGTTGGGGATGAGAGTGGAGGATGCCGCCACGGCGCGCGGGAATGAGGAATACCGCCGGGTGTTGACAGACTTTTTGTATCAATTGGCAGACGATGATCTGGTGCTGGGCCATCGGGATTCGGAGTGGCTGGGCATGGCGCCGGAACTGGAGGAGGATGTGGCTTTCAGTTCTATCGCCCAAGACGAGGTCGGTCACGCCACCTTTTATTATGATTTGCTGGAGGCCCTGGGGGAGGGCCGGGCGGACGATATGGCTTTTGGGCGCAGCGCGGGGGAGCGCAAGAACGCGCTGATGGTGGAGAGAGAAAACGGCGATTGGGCCGAAACCATTGCCAGGCATTATCTCTATGACGTCTGGGAAACGGTGCGCCTGGAGGCCTTGAAGGACTCCGGCTACGTACCCCTGGCCCAAGGGGCCGCGAAGATCATCCGGGAAGAGCGGTACCACGGGCTTCACATGGAGACGTGGTTCCGGCGTTTGGGCCGGGCGGGCGGTGAAGCGAAGGAGCGCTTGGAGCGGGGGGTCCAAGCCCTGTGGCCGGAACTGGGGGATCTGTTTACCTTCGGCTCCGGTGAAAAGTTGCTCGTTGTCCATGAAATTCTCCCGGTGGACCCCGCCGTCCTTTATCGCCGCTGGGAGGAGAGGGTGCGACCGGTGATGGAAGCGGCGACCCTGGCCTGGCCGGGAACGCCCGGACGGCCGGAGAAGAGCGGTCGGGAGGGGAGCCACACCCACGCTCTGGAGCAGCTCCTTGACGCGATGGGCGAAGTGTACCGGATGGATCCGGCGGCGACTTGGTGAAAGACGATCCGCTCCCCGAGATTGTGAAGGGCAGAAAGTCGAGGGGGCAAGGGGGTGAGAAGCTGTGATTCAGGAAAAAGAGCTTTTGGTGCGCCAGGCCCTGAACGAGGTCAAGGATCCAGAAATCCCGACCCTCAGTATCGTCGAACTGGGAATGGTGTACAGCGTGGAGGCGGGCGAAGATGAGGTACGGGTACGCCTGATGCCCACTTTTGTGGGATGCCCCGCCCTGGATATCATTCGCCGGGATGTGGAGCATAAGGTGCAGTCCGCCACCGGAATCCCGGTGAAGGTGGACTACGTGCTTGACGAGCCGTGGACAACCGAGCGGATCACCCCTGAGGGGCGGGAACATTTGGCGTCATTTGGCATTGCCCCTCCCATGGCCGAGTGGTGGGAGAAACCGCCCTGTCCCTTCTGCGGGGCTCCGGAGACGGAAGTGGAAAACTTGTTTGGACCCACGGCTTGCCGGGCGATCTATTACTGTACCCGGTGTCGGCAGCCTTTCGAGGGGTTCAAACCTGTATGAAGGCAGCTATCCATGGACCTGGCCCCGGACAGGGGCCTTTCTTATTGGTCGAGGATGGACGGTTGCCGCTGAACCCAGCCGGGCGATTGACACCGCGAATTGCGTTATATTATCATGAAAACAAGCAAGCGATTGTTAATTGTTCGTGACGCCAATCTGACAATCTTTCTTGGCATCGGAGCTGTGGAAAGGAGGCGAAGGCCGTGGCGCGAAGGGGGCGCAAGGAACAGATTCTGGCGGTGTCCGAGCGTTTGTTCAGTGAAAAAGGGTATCACGGGACGACGATTCGGGATATCGCCGAGGCCAGCGGCATCCTTTCCGGGAGCCTGTACGCCCACATCGATTCCAAAGAGGACCTGCTCTTTGAGATCGTTAACCAGGGTGCGGACAATTTTCTCGGGGCCCTGGAGCCGATCATTGCGTCGCCTGGGAATCCCGAAGAAAAGCTGCGCCGGGGACTCGCGGCGCACATTCGGGTGGTGGGGGAACACCTGCACGCGGCGAAAGTCTTTCTTCACGACTGGCGGGCGCTCAGCGACGAACGGAGACAGATCATTCTCGAAAAGCGGCGTCGGTACGAAGCGCTGTGGGGCGCTCTGTTAGAAGAAGGAATCCAGGCGGGGGTTTTTCGACCTGTTCATCCGAAGTTCGCCCAACTTGTGATTCTATCTGTGGCGAACTGGGTGTATCAATGGTATGACCCCGAAGGTCCTTTGGGTCCCGATGAGATTGCCGATCAGTTCGCGAGAATTCTCCTGGAGGGGCTGAACCAGTCGAGCTAACGTTCTTTGACCCGGGCATCCCACATTCTGATGGGGAGGTGAGGTGGAGGCGCGAAGGTTTGTGACCTTGGATCACCCAAGCGGTGGACTTTGTGCCGCATTCGGAAACTTGTACCACAAGTTCGCATGGAAAAGGGGATGCCTATGTTTCAACCTGAACTGGAGACGATGGATCGCAGCCGGCTATGGGCCCTTCAAGGAGAACGCCTCGCCAAGACAGTAGAACGCGTGTACCACCGGGTACCCTTCTACCGCCGGCTGTTGGACGAGCGCGGGATTCGGCCCGGGGATATTCGCCGGGTCGAGGACGTGGTGAAACTGCCCTTCACCAAAAAAACCGATTTGCGGGAGCACTATCCCTTTGGTCTGTTCGCGGCAGACCGAAAGGAGTTGTCCCGGATCCACGCATCGTCGGGTACCAAGGGAAAGCCGACGGTAGTGGGGTACACCCAGAATGATATCACAAACTGGTCGGAATGTATGGCCCGGGCGATCATTACAGCGGGCGGAAGACCTGGGGATACGTTTCACGTGGCTTTTGGCTACGGATTGTTCACCGGAGGTCTCGGGTTGCATTACGGGGCGGAGCGGGCCGGAATGGCGGTGGTTCCCGTTTCCGGCGGCAACACGCCGCGCCAGATCAGCCTGATCGAGGACCTCCAGCCCAGGGGGATTTGCGGAACGCCGTCGTATGTACTGAATATTGCCGAAACCATGATCGCCATGGGGAAAGATCCCCGAAAAACCAGTCTCGAGTACGGCATCTTTGGAGCCGAGCCTTGGTCTGAAGAGATGCGGCAGATGCTGCAGGATTATTTTGGCATAAAAGCGCTGGACATTTATGGGCTGTCCGAAGTGATGGGTCCAGGGGTGGGGATCGAGTGTTACGAGGCCCAAGACGGTCTGCACGTGGCGGAGGATCATTTTCTGGTGGAGGTCATCGATCCTGTGACCCATGAACCCTTGCCCTACGGGGAGACTGGGGAATTGGTGTTCACAACCTTGACGAAAGAGGCCATTCCACTGCTCCGTTATCGGACGGGAGACATCGCCAGTTTAAACCCGGAGCCCTGCCGGTGTGGGCGCACCCATATCCGGATGTCCCGAATCAAGGGGCGCCTAGACGACATGCTGATCGTCCGCGGGGTGAATGTCTTCCCCTCTGAGTTGGAAACGGCGGTGCTCAGCGTCGACGAATTGTCCCCCCATTACCGAATTGTCGTGGACCGGGAAGGAACGCTCGATGAGCTCACCGTGGAGGTGGAGATTCAGCCGAGCCTGCTTCAGGATCTAGGGGGCAGGTTCGACCCGGACCATGAGTCTCTGGTCAACCTCGCTCGGCGGGTCAGCCACCTGTTGAAACAGACGGTGGGCATCACGACTCGGGTCGACCTCAAAGAGCCCGGCACTCTGCCCCGCAGCGAAGGAAAGGCCGTTCGGGTGGTGGATCGGCGGAAGTTATATGGATAAAATGTTCCGATGAATCAGGAGGCGATGGATTTGGTGAAACTTATCGCATTGTACCGTCAACCCGAGGATCGGGACGCTTTCGACCGGCATTATGGCGAAGTCCACACGCCTTTGGCGGAGAAGATGCCGGGGCTTCAGAAACTCGAAGTCACGCGAATCGTCGGCGATCCCATGGGCGGAGCGTCGGAATGGTATCTGATGGCGGAGATGTATTTCACCGACCGCCAGACCTTGGACGCGGCCATGGCCTCTCCCGAAGGGAAAGCGGCCGCCAAAGATCTGATGGGCTTTGCCGGGAAGATTGTCACCATGGTGATCGGCGAGGTGAAGGAGGGGTGAACCCGGCGTACGAGACGGTGGAATATGCCCGGGAGGGCCGGGTGGCCCGGATTGTTCTCAATCGGCCGGAGCAGCTGAATGCCTTCAATCCGCAAATGCGCCGGGAGCTGCTGGATGCCCTGAAGCGGGCGGAGCGGGACCCCGAGATTCGGGCGGTTCTGCTCGGGGCCAACGGGAGGGCTTTTTGCGCCGGCCAGGATCTGGAGACCATTCGCAGCCAGGCAGGTCTCGATTATGGAGATCTTTTGCGGGAAGGGTATAACCCCATTGTCCAGGTGATTGTGAGGATGGATAAACCGGTGGTGGCGATGGTGCAGGGGGCGGCGGCGGGGGCGGGGGCCAGTCTCGCCTTCGCCTGCGATATGGCCATCGCCTCCGAAAAAGCGAGTTTTGTGGAGGCGTTCATTCACATCGGGCTCGTGCCGGATACCGGCAGCTGTTGGTTTTTGCCCCGCCTGGCCGGGCTGAAGAAGGCGATGGAGCTCGCGCTTTTGGGAGACCGAATTTCCGCCGCCGAGGCCGAGCGATTGGGGTTGATCAATCGGGTGGTCCCCCCCGAACGGCTGGAGGAGGAAGCCTTGACTTTGGCGGAGCGGCTGGCGGCGATGCCCCCCCTGGCGGTGGCTCGCACAAAGCGCGCCTTGTATCGCGGCCTGAGCGCGTCTTTGGAAGAGACGCTGGCTCTGGAGGCCCGGCTTCAGTCGGAGTCCGGGCGAACCGAGGACCATCGGGAGGGCATGCAGGCCTTTTTTGAGAAGCGCCGGCCGGAATTTTACGGGCGGTAGTCGGGAGCGCTGTTGGGAAGGGGGCTTTGGATGTCAGGGGTTTCAAAGGAATTGGAAGCGCGGTTTCGGAGCGATCCTTTTTCCTCATGGCTCGGTTTTCATTTGGATGAAGTCGGGCCGGGGTTCGCCCGGGTGCGGGCAGAAGTGCGGCCGGAGGTATTTAATTTTGCCGGGGCACCCCACGGTGGGTTCTTGTTCAGTCTGGCGGACGCCGCCTTTGCCGCGGCGAGCAACAGTTATAATCAACTGGCCGTAGCGACCAGCGTTTCGATGCAATTTTACCGCGCAGCCGAGCTGGGGGACACGCTGGTGGCCGAAGCCCGGGAGAATCACCTCACCCGTCGGGCGGGTTATTACGAGATGACGGTGACGACGGCCGAAGGGGTATTGGTGGCGAAATGTCTCGGCGTGGTGCATCGCCGGAACCGGCCATTGGTGGAAGAGTCGCCGTCCGAGCCAGGGGGCGTCGGGGACGGCGGCCACCCGGGGGTCCGTTGATCGGACCGGGGAGGGTCGGCGACCGCGTGCAGAGTGCGTGCCGCTGAACATCGTAAGGAGAAGGGGAGAGGGCTAGATGTTGAAGGAACAGTACTTGATGCTCATCGACGGACAGCACGTGGAAGGATCGACCGGCGAGTGGATGGACACCTATAACCCGGCCACCGGCGAGGTGCTGGCCAAAGTGGCCAAGGGGACCCGGGAGGACGTGGACCGGGCCGTGAAAACGGCGCGGCGGGCGCTGGAGGAAGGAAAATGGTCCAAATGGACGGCGGCCCGGCGAGCCCAGGTGCTGAACCGGATCGCCGGGATTATGCGCGAACGGTTTGACGAGTTGTGCCGGATCGAGGTCCTGAACAGCGGCAAGACCTTGTCCGCGGCCAAGGGCCAGGTCATGCAAGCCATTGAGGATTTTGAGTTGTATGCCGCGGCGGCGATGATGCTGGATGGGCGAACGAAACCTGTACCTCGGGGATTTTTCCACTATACGGTGAAAGAGCCGGTGGGGGTGTGCGCCCAGATCGTGCCCTGGAATTATCCCCTCATGATGGCCGCATGGAAATTGGCCCCGGCCCTGGCCGCGGGGTGCACCGTGGTTCTCAAGCCCGCCAGCCTGACGCCGATAACCGCCTTGATCCTGGGGGATATCTGCCAGGAGGCAGGGGTGCCCGAGGGTGTCGTCAACATCGTGGTGGGCAGCGGATCGGATGTTGGGGCCTATCTGGTGGAGCACCCCGGGGTGGACAAGGTTGCCTTCACTGGGGAGACGGGGACGGGGAAAGACATCATGGCCCGGGCGTCGGAGACGCTGAAGCGGGTGACCTTGGAGCTTGGCGGCAAGTCCCCGAATGTGATCTTTGAGGACGCGGATCTGGACGCGGCGGTGGACGGCTCTTTGTTTGGGATTTATTACAATACCGGGCAGTCCTGCGAGGCCCGGTCGCGGCTGTTCGTCCACGAATCGATCTATGAGGAATTCCTGGATCGGTTTGTGCAGAAGGCGAGCAAACTGAAGATCGGCGATCCCCTGGATCCGAACACCCACATCGGTGCCATCATCTCGGAAAATCAGGAGAAAGTGATCGATTCCTACGTCAAGCTGGGAGTTCAGGAAGGTGCCCGGGTGGCGCTGGGAGGCCGCCGGCCGGAGGGCCAGGAGTTTTCAAAAGGCCACTGGTATCTCCCGACTTTGCTCGCAGATGTGGACAACAGCACCCGGGTGGCCCAGGAAGAGATTTTTGGGCCGGTTTTGGTGGCCACCAAGTTCAGGGACGAGGCGGAAGCCGTTCGCCTCGCCAACGATACCCGATACGGCCTCGCCGCCTCTCTGTGGACCCGGGATTTTGCCAGGGCCCATCGGGTGGCCGGCAGGCTCAAAGCCGGAGTGGTGCTCATCAACAACCCGTTCTCGGCATTTCCGGGACTTCCTTTCGGCGGGTACAAGCAATCGGGATTCGGCCGGGAGCTGGCGGCGGAGTCCCTGGAGTTGTACACCGAGACGAAAAGTGTGCTCGCTTATGTCGGAGAGAAGCCCCTCAATCCCTTTGGGGTTTGAGTCGCGGTCCGCTTGGATTTGCCGGTGGAACAACGGGCGGAGCCGGGGATGTGCAGGAAGGGGTTGAGGCCGTGAAGCCAGGCTTGAAAGTGGGCCACAGGGAGACGATGTCCATTGTGGTGGCTCCCGACATGTGTCCGGCCTTTGGCGGAGTGCAAGTCCATTCCACATTGTCCACCGTTTCCATGATCTACTACATGGAGTGGGTGGGCAGGCGGGTCATCCTGCCCTTTCTCGAAGAAGGGGAGGAGGGAGTGGGAGCGGCAATCAGTGTGGAACACCGCGCCCCCGCCCCGGTGGGGAAAGAGGTGACTTTTACGGCGGAGGCCGTGGAGGTGACGCCCAGGCGGGTCGTGTGCCGGGTGTGGGCCGAGCACGACAAGGGCATCGTTGGAGAAGGAATGTTTCACCAGGCGATTCTGCCCCGACAGAAGATCCTGGATCGTATTGCCAGAATGGAGTGAAGGTGGCCGAAAAAGGCGGGGGGCGCGAGTGGGGCTCCCCGCTTTTTACTGAAGTCAGGGATCGTGTGAACATTGGCAACCGACCCTCTTGACATATCTGGAGCACTGTTTTTATAATTTCACATTAGAAACTAGATATCTAAATATGAAACTCTGAGGTGGGAGCATGCGAGAAGCGTGGATTGTGGGGGCAGTAAGGACGCCGGTGGGACGGTACGGCGGTGCTCTTTCGTCCGTGCGGCCGGACGACCTGGCGGCGGTGGCCATCCGTGGGTTGGTGGAGCGCACGGGGGTGCCGGCGGAAGAGATCGAAGATGTGATCATGGGTAACGCCAACCAGGCCGGCGAAGATAACCGGAATGTGGCCCGGATGGCGCTGCTGTTGGCCGGCCTGCCGGTCAGCGTGGCCGGCGCGACGGTGAACCGCCTGTGCGGCTCGGGCCTGGAGGCTGTGAATCAGGCGGGGCGGGCGATCCGGGTCGGCGAAGGGGATCTCATGATTGCCGGCGGGGTGGAGAGCATGTCCCGGGCTCCGCTGGTGATGGGCAAGCCGGATAAAGCGTTCCCCCGGGGCGATCGCACCGTTTATGACACCACCATCGGGTGGCGTTTCATTAACCCGAAACTCGCGGCCATGTATCCCCCCTATTCCATGGGGGAGACGGCGGAGAATGTCGCCGAGCGCTACGGTGTTTCCCGGGAAGACCAGGACCGTTTTGCTTGGGAGAGTCAGCAGCGGGCGGCGGCGGCGATCCGGGAGGGGCGTTTTAAAGAAGAGATGGTCCCCGTTCCGGTCGAGACGAAGAAGGGCATCGTATGGGTGGAACAGGATGAGCATCCCCGCCCGGACACGACCCTGGAAACACTCGGAAAGCTGAAGCCGGCCTTTAAAGAAAGGGGTACTGTGACGGCGGGGAATTCTTCTGGAATCAACGACGGTGCGGCTGCCCTGCTCCTGGCGGCACCGGAGAAGGCTCGGGAGTTGGGACTCGCCCCCATGGCCCGGATCGTGACCTCCGCGGTGGCCGGGGTGGACCCCGCGGTGATGGGCATCGGGCCGATTCCAGCCGTGCGCAAAGCCTTGAAGCGGGCCGGACTCACGATCGAGGACATCGACCTCATAGAGTTGAACGAAGCTTTCGCCGCCCAGGCGGTGGCCTGTATGCGGGAATTGAACATCCCCCGGGAGAAGCTCAATGTCAACGGTGGGTCGATCGCCATCGGCCATCCCCTTGGCAGCACCGGGGCACGGCTTCTCACCACCTTGTTATACGAGATGAATCGCCGAAAAGCCCGGTACGGCCTGGTGACCATGTGCATCGGGGTAGGACAGGGCATCGCCACCATCGTGGAACGGATCGAAGGTTGATCGAAACGCTAGAAAGGAGACTGGCAACGTGCGGGAAGTGAAACGCATCGGTGTCGTGGGCACCGGGGTGATGGGACAAGGCATCGCCTATCAGGCGGCGGTATCGGGGTTTGAGACCTGGATATACGATGCCCGGCCGGAAGCCCTGGAAAAAGCGCTGGAACAGATTGCGGCTTTGGTGAAACGGCAAAAGGAGAAAGGCTTCCTCCGGGATGAGCCCGGCGATGTGCTCGGGCGACTGCGCACGGCCCGGTCCCTCGGGGAACTGTCAGAATGCGATTTTGTCATCGAGGCGGTGACCGAAGACCTGGCCGTGAAACACAGTGTGTTTCGGGAACTGGACGGAGTCTGTGCGCCGGATGTGGTTTTGGCGACCAACACGTCGGCCAAAAGCATTACCGAGATCGCCGCCGCGGCGGCGATGCCGGAACGGGTGGTGGGCATGCATTTCTTTAACCCCGTTCATCGCATGGAACTGGTGGAGGTGGTGCGGGGGCTGGAGTCGGCCGAGTGGGCGGTGGAGCAGACCGAGGGTGTCGGCCGCAGCCTGGGCAAGGAGACGATCCGGGTGAACGAGCGCCCGGGATTCGCCACCAGCCGGATCAGTGCCATGATCGGCAACGAGGCCTTCTACATGTTGATGGAAGGCGTCAGTTCGGCGGAGGAGATCGACAAGGCCATCAAGCTGGGACTGCATTTTCCCATGGGGCCCTTTGAACTGGGCGACCTGGTGGGATGGGACACGCGCCTCCATGTATTGGAATACCTCCACCAAACCTTGGGGGAAAAATTCCGCCCGTGTCCCCTTCTGGTCCAGTATGTCCGGGCCGGCCGGTTGGGGAAAAAGGTCGGCCGGGGGGTGTACGAGTACGATGAGGAAGGGCGCCGGATTCCCGGGTCGGCGTCTGGGCGGTGACCTCGCCGCGAACATCTCGGCGCGGTGAGGATGTCGGGCCAGGTCGTGCCGGGCCCAGGGCGGGGAACCCGTGCCCGGCGGGACCGGTGATGGCGAATCGACGGTTCAAGGTCTCGAGAGAAGGAAACGAGCAGGGGGTGCCGCAGTGGATGTGCAGCTGTCAAAGGAGATCGAGCAATTCAGGCAAGTGGTTCGGGAGTTTGTCAACGAGGTCGTGGAACCGGCGGCAGCCGTCATCGAGGAGGAGGACCGCATCCCGGAAGAGTTGATGCAGCAAGCCAAGCAGTTGGGCCTTTTTGGGTTGTCCATTCCCGAGGATTACGGCGGCCTTGGTCTGAACATGACCGAAAAATGCGCGATCCTCGAGGAATTGGGCAAAACCCATAACGGGTTTACCAGCCTCATCGGGGCTCACACGGGGATCGGCAGCGTCGGCATTATCGAACTTGGCAATGAGGAGCAACGCCGGCGATTTTTGCCGGCCATGGCGGCCGGGGATAAAATCGGGGCTTTCGCCCTCTCGGAACCCGAAGCGGGTTCCAACGCTGCGAATTTGCGAACCGTGGCCGTCCGCAAGGGAGACCGCTACATTCTGAATGGCATGAAACATTTTATCACCAACGGACCTGAAGCGGACGTGGTGACGGTCATGGCGGTGACAGATCCTTCTAAAGGGATCCGCGGGATCACATCCTTCTTGGTCGAGGCGGATTTTGCCGGATTTCGCAAAGGGCCGGCTGACCGCAAAATGGGTCTGCGGGGTTCCCACACCTGCCAACTGTTTTTTGAGGATTGCGAGGTACCGGTGGAGAATCGGCTGGGCGAGGAAGGGGAAGGGTATGTCAATGCTTTGAAAATCCTCACGAACGGCCGGGCGTCCCTCGGGGCGAGGTGTCTAGGATCCTGTGAGAAACTGCTGGCGTTGTCCACCGAACATGCCCTACAGCGGGTACAGTTCGGCAAACCGATTATCGAAAATCAGGCGGTGGCCCATATGCTCGCCGACATGGCCGTGGAGGTGGAAACCCTGAAAAGCTTGTTGTACCGGGTGACCGCCATGGTGGACCGGGGGGAGAAAACGATCAAAGAGTCGGCCATTGTTAAGCTGTACGCTTCGGAGGTCTACAACCGCATCGCCGACCGGGCCGTGCAAATTTTTGGCGGGATGGGATACATGCGGGAGATGCCGGTGGAACGGTTTTACCGGGATGCCCGGATTACCCGCATTTATGAGGGGACATCGGAGATCCAGCGAAACATCATTGCGGCGCAGTTGAAGCGCGAATACGGCGGGACATGAGGTGGGGGAGACGAGGAGCGGTAGATGTGGACGAAAAATACATCATCCCGTCGGTGGATCAGGCGGCGAAGATTTTGCAACTGCTCAGCCGGGTCCAGCACCGGCACAAAACTTTCGGAGAGATTTGTGACACTCTCGGCATCCCGAAAACGACCTGTTTACGACTGCTGCGGACCCTTTCCATGCACGGGCTGGTCTGGTACGATCAAAAACGGCACACGTACAGTTTGGGGCCGGCGCTTGTGGTCTTCGGGGCCCGGGCGGAGGAGGCCTTGGATTATCTGCAGCTGGCCCGGGACACCGTCTCCAGGATTGCGGAGGAGACGGGCCTCACCACGGTGGCGGCCCAGCGATTGCGGCGCAATCGCCTGACCTATGTGGCGAAGGCGGACAGTCACGGTGAGGTCCACGTGACCGTCTCCTTGGGTCAGCAGTTCCCCATTGACCGAGGGTCTTTTGGAAAATGTTTTTGCGCCTACATGGATGACGATGATCTGAAGGATGTGGCGGCGGCCCGGTACAGCCCGGAGTTTCTCGATGAGCTGGCCGACATTCGACGCAAAGGGTTCGCCGTGAGCCGGGAAGAACAGGTGAAGGGCATCAACGGCGTTGCGGCACCGGTGTTCGATTCCTCCGGTCAGGTGCTGTTGGCGGTGGCGTGTCTGGGGATCGCACAGGAATTGACGACGGAGCGGATGACCGATTGTGCCCATGTGCTCGTAGAGCACACCCAGCGGTTGACCCGAGAGATCGGTGGATCCGCTCCAGAGATGAAACCCGGCACCGCCGGAAGTTGACCAGGTTCCAAAATCCCCTTTCTCTCTGGGCTCAGTATGATATGTTATAAGGGAGTACAGTCGGCTCGTCCCGCTGGTGTGGTCACATCCAAGCGGCGGGCGAGATCTGCGGGCAGTGGTTGGCGCGCACGGCCACTCCCGAGTTCCGCCGGCTGACGAGCGACACCCCACTGGCCCTTTTGCGGCGGGCACCGCGGCCGGGCGAGTGAGGATAAGAGGTGTGCGGGACCTGCCGAGGGGTGACGGCCATCGGCTGAGAACGCGGAGATCCCAGGCACGGGTCGAATTGCTCATAGGATAAGGAGGGAGGCGGGTGCAGCGATATCTCGTACCGCCTTCTTGTTTTGTTGGCGATACGGCCGTTCTCCGGGGCGAAGACGCGCACCACATTGCCCGGGTGATGCGCATGGTTCCGGGAGACCGGGTGGAGGTGGGGGACGGTTCGGGCACCGTGTGGACGGCTGTCATCGAGTCGGTCGGGGCCGGGGAAGTCCACCTGAGCCTGGAAAACCCTCTGGAAGAAGATGGGGAAGCTCGGATGGAACTCGTGCTTCTGCAAGGGCTTCCCAAACATGATAAAATGGATCTTATCGTACAGAAGGCGACTGAGCTGGGCGTGGCCCGGGTGATTCCGGTGGCCGCGGCCCGGTCTGTGGTTCGGTACCAAACGGAACAGCAAATTCGGCGGCTCCAGCGGTGGCGGCGCATTGCCAAAGAAGCGGCCGAGCAGGCCAAGCGTTCCCGCATACCGGAGATTGTGCAGCCAGTATCTGCCGCCGAGGCATGGCAATTGGCTTCCCAGGCGGACGTGGCTCTTCTCCTCGATGAGAGCCGGCGGGGACGCCCCCTGGCGACAGCCTTGGCCGGACAGCCGGGGGTGGGCCGGATCGCGTTTGCGGTGGGGCCCGAGGGCGGCTGGGACCCCGGGGAGGTTGAAGAAGCGGCCTCCCTGGGGGTGGAGCCCGTGCATCTCGGGCCCAGGATTCTACGCACCGAGACGGCGGGGATCGCCGCCGCCGCGGCGATTTTGTACCATTATGGTGAGTGGGGGAGGTGAAGGCGGTGAACCGGGTCGCTTTTCATACACTGGGATGCAAAGTGAATGCCTACGACACCGAAGCGATCCGGCACCTGTTTCGCAATGCCGGATATACCGAGGTCCCCTTCGAAGATGAAGCGGACGTGTATGTGATCAACACCTGTTCGGTGACCAACGTCGGCGACCGAAAGTCCCGCCAGATCATTCGCCGGGCTATCCGAAGAAGTCCGGAAGCCACTATCGTCGTGACCGGATGTTATGCCCAGGTGGCGCCGGGGGAAGTGGCGGCCATCCCCGGAGTGGATTTGGTGATGGGCAATGACGGACGGGGGCGGATCGTCGAATGGGTGGAGAGGGTGCGGGAGGAGCGCCGGCCCTACCAGGTGGTTTCCAACGTTCGTCGGGTCCGGGATTTTGAAGAACTCGACGTTCCAGATTTTGCCGACCGAGCCCGGGCGACCTTAAAGATTCAAGATGGGTGCAACAACTTCTGCTCCTTCTGCATCATTCCATTTTCCCGGGGATTCATCCGGAGCCGAAAGCCGGAGAATGTCCTCCACCAAGCCCGGCGCCTGGCCGAAGCGGGGTACCGGGAGATCGTCCTCACCGGTATTCACACCGGGGGTTACGGGGCGGATTTGGAGGGCTACACCCTGACGGATCTTCTGGTGGACCTGGAGCGCGAGTTGGAGGATTCCGTTCGAATCCGCATCAGTTCTATTGAAGCGAGCCAGATTGACGAACGTATGCTCAACGTGCTTCAGGGTTCCAAGCAGATTTGCCGTCATCTTCACATTCCCCTTCAGTCCGGCGATGACGAGGTCCTTCGTCGGATGCGGCGCAAATATACAGTGGCCGAGTACGCCGAGAAGATTCACCGGATTCGGGAGGTGCTCCCGGAGGTGGCGGTGACCACCGATGTTATTGTGGGATTCCCGGGGGAGACGGAGGAACAATTTGACAACACCCGGCGTTTGATTGAAGAACTAAAGTTTAGCCAGCTTCACGTGTTCCCGTATTCACCCCGGCGCGGCACCGCGGCGGCGCGCTATCCGAATCCAGTCCCCGCCGAGGTGAAAGAAGAACGGGTCCGGCAGTTGGTGCGTCTGTCGAAGGACCTGACCCTGGCTTATGCCTCGCGGTTTGTGGGCAGGATTCTGCCCGTGGTGGTGGAGAGTTCGTTTGACGACCGGCGGGCGGAGGATGGGAAAATGCTCTTTACCGGCCATGCGGACAATTATCTGGAGATGGTTTTTGCGGCCGACCCGTCGATGGTGGGCCAACTGGTGGAGGTGCGCCTGGAAGATCCCGGGGCCGAGCGGTCCTTCGGCTCCGTGGTCCGGCAGATCAGTTTCGCCCCGCAGGAGGATCAGGAACTTGTCCGGGCTGACCGGCGGGGTGAGACAACCGGAGGTATTTTTCCCATCGCCCTGGAAGGTTAATGGGGTTTGGTCCGTCGGGGGCTTCGGGGAGGTATCGAACCGTCCGGCGGGCCTGAGGCCGGAAGGCTGATGGCGAGAGCCGGGATTCGCAGGAGGGGGTGCGCAAAGATGGAGATGGCGGCGGGAGGCGTGGTGGTGCGGCAAAAGGGCGGGGCGTGGGAGATTTTGATCATCGATGACCGATTTGGCCATGTCTCGCTTCCCAAGGGTCATCAAGATCCGGGGGAAACCCTGGAGCAAACGGCTCTGCGGGAGATCGAAGAAGAGACCGGGGTCCAGGGCGAAATCCTGGGAGCCATCGGCACGGTGAGATATCCTTACACTCGGCCGGACGGACAATCGGGGGAAAAAGAGGTGCAATATTATCTTGTGAAGGCGCGGTCCGAGGTGATTCGCCCCCAGCAGGAGGAGATCGCCGGGGCCCGGTGGGTGGAGGCCCAAGAGGCCCTGCGGTTGCAGCGGGAGAAGGGCTACCCCAACAATACCCCGATTTTTGAAGCGGCGCTTCGAAGCCTGGACAACGCCCGAGGAGCTTCTCAGTGACCGGGGGTTTTTCGATCGGGAATCAGCCATTCGATCAAGTCGGCGTACGGCCGGGCCACGGGCAGGACCGCGATGGAACTGATGATGTTAAAGAAAGTGTGGGCGTTGGCCACCTGCAGAGCCGGCGTGCCGCCGGTGTGTTGGATGAAAGCCGTAAAATATGGAAGAATGGGCATAAAGGCGGCTGCTCCCAAAACGTTTAACAGGACGTGAGCGGCCGCCACTCGTTTTGCCGCCGTGGGGGCGCCGATGGAGGCCAGCACCGAGGTGATGCAGGATCCCACGTTGTTGCCGATGACGATGCCGACGGCGCCGGGAAGATCCACAAGCCCCTGGCTGGCCAGGGCGATGGTGAGGGCGGTGGTGGCGCTGCTGCTCTGAACCAAGGCGGTGAGCACGGTGCCGCTGAGGACGGCCAACCAGGGGTTGTTCGACGATTCCAAGAGCAGTCGGCGAAACCAGTCGGATCGGCCAATGGGCTGCAAAGACAGGCTCATGAGTTTGAGGGCCATGAAAATCATCCCAAACCCGATGAGGGTGATGCCGATGTGGTGCCAAAGCCGCCGGGAGGTCAGGGCCAGGAAGACGCCGGCCACCAGGCAGGGGAGCACCAGGGCATCCAGTTGGAGGGCGATGATCTGGGTCGTCACACAAGTGCCGATATTGGCGCCCAGGATGATCCCGATACTGTCCGGAAAGGCCAGGGTCCCGGCCGCCACCAATCCGATGGTGATCACGGTGACCGCTCCGGAACTTTGGAGGACGGCCGTGACGACAGTGCCGGTGATGAGCCCGCGAAAAGGCGTTTTTACCAGTCGATTGAGCAGGGCGGGCAGGTGGCTGGCGGCAAGGGGCTCAAGGCCGTGGCGCAAGGTCCACATCCCGCCGAGAAATCCCACCAACCCCGCGAAAAGTCCAAACCAGGCATACATAGATTGTCCTCCTGGACATCGTGATGGGACATGTATATGCAGGATGTGGCCAAGCGTGAACCGGCGGGAGATTGCAACGGGTGTTGCGGCATGTGGGGAGGTCGTTGGGTTGATGGGTAGAGTCGTTCTTGACAAAGATCGGAAGCGGCGTCTGGAACAAGGAAGTCCGTGGATATTTCGCGGCGAGGTGGCCCGGGTGGAAGGCGATCCGGCACCCGGGGACGTCGTCGAGGTGGTCAACCATCAGGGGCATTTTCTCGCCAAAGGGTATATCAACCCGCGATCCCAGATTCTGGTTCGGGTGCTCACCTACCGGGCCGATGAACCGATC
This sequence comes from Kyrpidia sp., assembly GCF_023512215.1. Lineage (NCBI taxonomy): Bacteria > Bacillati > Bacillota > Bacilli > Caryophanales > Alicyclobacillaceae > Kyrpidia > Kyrpidia sp. The sequence goes on from NZ_JAILZZ010000013.1 coordinate 66,836, forward strand.
GATGCCTCTTGGGCCGCCCGGCGGGTGGACGAAGCCCTGGCCTGGCGGGAGCGGTTTTTAGCTGGAGCGCGAAGTTGTCGATTGATCTACGGGGAAGCGGATTTTCTCCCGGGATTGATTGTGGACCGGTTCGAAAATATTCTGGTGGTTCAGGTGCTCGCTCTTGGGATGGAACGGCTGTGGCCTTGGATTCGCCAGGCCCTGGTCGATCGCCTGGCTCCCCAGGGGATTTTGCTCCGCAACGACGTGCCGGTTCGGGAGAAAGAGGGCCTGCCTCTTGAAGTGCGCCGGGACTATGGCGAGGTGCCGGCGAGGGTGTGGATCGAGGAAAATGGGCTTCGTTTGGTCGTGGACGTGTGGCGGGGACAGAAGACCGGGTATTTTTTTGATCAGCGGGAGAACCGCCTGGCCATTGCCCCGCTGGTTCCCGGCGCCCGGGTCCTGGATGTGTTCACCCACACGGGGGCTTTCGCCCTTCACGCATTAAAATTTGGCGCGGATAGGGTGGTGTGCGTGGACCAGTCCCGGGAGGCCCTGGATTTGGCCCGGGAAAATGTGGTGGCAAATGGCTACGCCGGGCGGGCGGAGTTCGTGGAGGCCAACGCCTTCGATGAGTTGCGGGCCCTCGTTGACCAGGCCCGGCAATTCGACGTGGTGATTCTCGACCCGCCGGCTTTTGCCAAATCCCGCTCTTCTTTGCCCGGGGCGATTCGGGGTTACAAGGAGATCAATCTACGGGGGATGAAGCTGGTCCGGGACGGCGGCTTTCTCGTCACCGCCTCTTGTTCCTGGCATATGCACCGGGATCTGTTTCTCGATACGATTACGGAGGCTGCCGTTGACGCGCGAAAGATCCTGCGGTTAGTCGAACTTCGGGGTGCGGCGAAGGACCACCCGGTCATTCACGGGAGCGAAGAAAGCAATTATCTGAAATTCGCCATGTTTGAGGTCCGGTCCAGGGGATGAAACCAACCGTGGTATCAGCAGTTGCCGAAATATATGATCAAAGCTACTCAACAACCGCTGTCGGCCTGACCTTTGTCTCCTTCCATCCGGAAGGGAGCCGCCCCCGGGGTGGGCGCGCTTCTCGGCGTGTGCTTCC
>NZ_JAILZZ010000120.1:0-1889 GCF_023512215.1 Kyrpidia sp.
GATGGATGCGCCGGATATTATCGATTTTCTCAAACCAAACGAACTTTTGGTCACCACCGGATACGGCCTAAAAGATCACCCCGGTGCCCTGGTGGATTTGGTCCGCCAAATGGCGCAAAAAGGCTGCGCCGGCTTGGGGATCAAGATCCGGCGGTTCCTTCCGGAGACCCCTCCGGAGATGGTCCGGGCCGCCGATGAGTGGGCGCTGCCGATCGACGGTGTGGATGGGTATGGTTCACAATATCGTGGCTTACGAAACGGCGGGCAGCCTGCTTGGACTCGGGATGAGTGTGTGGCAGGCTCTGGCCACCGTCGTCGTGGCGAATGTGATCTTGATCCTTGCGATGTGGGTGAACAGCGTGGCCGGGGCCAAATACGGGATTCCGTTTCCGGTGTTGGTGAGAGCGTCGTTTGGTCATCAAGCGGCACAGATCCCGGTGTTGATCCGGGCATTTGTGGCGATTTTCTGGTTTGCCGTACAGTCCTGGGCGGGCAGTAAGGCGGTTGGCGCCGTGCTCGGCCTTCTCATTCCCGGTTGGGCGGCTCTGGGTGACGTTCATGTGCTTGGAATGGGTCTGAACGACGCTCTGGCATATGCCGTGTTCTGGGTGCTGCATGCGTACGTGATTTCACATGGAATGGAACGTGTGAAATTTTTCGAACTGTGGGCGGGACCATTGGTGATTGTGCTCGGCCTCGGTTTGGTCACTTGGGCCTTGGTCGCGGCGCACGGGGTCGGCCCCCTTTTTGCTGAACCAAGCAAGTTGACGAACGGTCAGTTTTGGCACGTGTTCTTCCTCTCGGTCACCGGTTTGATCGGTGTGTGGGCGACGTTGGTTCTAAACATCCCTGACTTTACCCGGTTTGCCCGGAGCCAAAAGGATCAGGTGGTCGGGCAGGCGATCGGGCTGCCCGGCACGGCGATTGTTTTTGCCGTGATGAGCATTATCATTACATCCGGGACCATCGTGGTATTCGGTCGACCGATATGGGATCCGGTGGAGCTGTTAAAGCAGTTCCACAATCCGGTCATCCTGATTCTCGGGTCGTTTTCCCTATTGGTTGCGACGCTGTCGGTGAACGTTGCGGCAAATGTCGTTTCCCCAGCATATGATTTGATTAATTTGTTCCCCAAGAAACTCAATTTTGTAAAAGCCGGGATGCTGTCCATTGTCATTGCGCTGTTCTTTGCCCCTTGGCTCTGGTTTGACAACGCAAATACGATTTTTGCGATCCTCGGTGCGATCGGGGGCACGTTGGGGCCGGTGGCGGGGATTATGATCGGTGATTTCTATTTTGTTCGTCGGAGAAACTGCGATATGGCCGCTTTCTATAGTCGGAACGGTCCGTATTCCTACAGCAACGGATGGAATTTTCGAGCGTTGGTGGCGATGGGAATCGGTACGATCCTCTCTCTGATCGGGTTGTTCGTTCCGCCATTGAGCGGCCTTTACGCTTATTCATGGTTTTTGGGGGTGGGCGCCGGGTTGATTGTTTATGTTTTTCTGATGCGGCCAAGGGAATCGGTGGTTGCATTGACCCGGGCTTCATCGGAGGTGGATTAGGCTCCCGGTTTATGGCGGACCGTGGGCGCCGATCAGGAATTCGGGGGGGAGGCGGTGTGGGTGGATTCCGGTTATTGATGGGGTGACATCGGCCGTGAAGATCGCTGTGGCCATAGTTGATCTTAGGATATCCCAAAAAAGGAACAAATGACAACGCATCATCGATTGAGGCCATCGAGGAGGTTTCCTCCGGAGATTTGACGTGCTCGGGAGGAGAAAGTCTTCGATGGCCTTTTCTGATGTTCATGCCTGGCGGTACCTGCGTTTGAGGGCAACATACAAGGCAACCAGGACGGCCAGGGCGATGAGACCGGGCACCAGGTA
>NZ_JAILZZ010000014.1:0-67669 GCF_023512215.1 Kyrpidia sp.
GGCCGGGAACCTTCCCTGGCCCTACTGGATTTATGCTGACCGTGAGGCTCTGGATCCTGCTGGCGCTGATGCTGGTCTCCCTGCCGGTTATGGCCGAGGTGCGCAGCACCGAGGTACCGGCCGTGGAAAGGACGCTGCGCCGACGCTACGGGCTGCCCCCACAGGCCAGCCCCAGCGCCCCCGCCCGGGGCCTCGAGGGTCTGTTGGAGATCCTGCGCCGCCGCTACCATATGGCTGAGGTGACGGGAGGCTTCTACGACTGGCGCGGAGTGTCGATCTATCGCAGCCAGCCCGGCCTGCACCTGGGCTACGATATCGCCATGCCGGCAGGCACGGCCGTGGGCGCCGGCTGGCCCGGCGAAGTGGTGGCCTTAGTGGGCGACAATGGTGCGGGTAAATCTACCACCGTTAAGATCATCTCCGGGGTTGAGCGACCGGACGGCGGTAAAATCTTTGTAGACGGTCGCCGGGTGACCTTGTCCGGCCCAGCGGATGCGGAGCGCCTGGGGATTCAGACGGTCTATCAGGATTTAGCATTATGCGACAATTTAGATATTGTTTCAAACCTGTTTCTCGGCCGGGAGCGCACGCGGCCGGTGATCCCCCGTCTATTGCATGTCCTGAGGAAAGCGGAGATGGAGGAGGCGGCGATCCCGGTGTTGCAAAAGCTCGGGATTCGCCTTCCGCCTTTGTCCACCCCGGTGTCCCGGCTCTCGGGAGGACAGCGGCAGACGGTGGCCGTGGCCCGGGCGGTGTTGTGGGGATCGAACATCGTCCTTCTCGATGAACCGACTGCCGCCTTGGGGGTGGCCCAAACCCGGGCGGTGTTGGACCTGATTGTGCGGCTCGCCGGGGAGGGCGTGGGGGTTATGGTGATTTCTCACAATTTGCATGATGTGTTTCAGATTGCCCATCGCATTGTCGTCTTGCGCCTCGGGAGGACGGCGGCGACTTTTCTCAAGGAAAACACGTCGCCCGAGGAAGTGGTGGCCGCCATCACCGGGGCGGCGGTGGAGGTGGCGGGGAAGTGAACGAGCAGCAGATGCTGCAGGCAGCCGCCCGACTGGAATCGGAAGCGGCTTCCGATGTCTCCTTATGGCACCGCATGCGGGCCCGCTGGGCCGAGGGAGATCTGGGACTGTTACCCGTGGTGATCGGGCTGATCGTCATTTGGATCGTTTTCCAAGCCGTGAATGGGAATTTTCTCTCCGGCCGTAATCTGTCCAACCTTGTCTTGCAGATCGCAGAAATCGGGATGTTGGCGGTGGGGGAGACCTTCATTCTCCTGCTCGGAGAAATCGATTTGTCGATTGCGGCGGTCAGTGGTGTAGCGGCGGGCGTCCTGGTTCTGGCTGCGGACGGAGGATGGGGGGCCTGGCCCGCCGTGTTGGCGTCGGTGGCCTGCGGGGCCGCCATTGGAGCGTTTCAGGGGTTTTGGGTGACGGTGATCGGCGTGCCCTCGTTCATCGTCACTCTGGCCGGGTCCCTGGGGTATCAGGGCATTCTCCTAGCTATGTTGGGACAGGAGGGAACGGTGCCCCTGCAAAATGGCTCCCTGCTCTCCATCGCGTCCTCCTATGTCCCCTCGGGGGCGGGATGGGCCTTGGCCGTTCTCGTCACCATCGCTTACGCCTGGGGAGTCTTTCGGGGTCGGGCCCTGCGGCGATCCCGGGGCTTGTCGGCGCCCTCGGCCAAGGAGACCGCCCTTCGGGCCGCCGTGGTCGGCGCGCTGTGCGTGGTGACGGTGGCGGTGTTAAACGGGTATCGGGGCCTGCCGCTGTCCGGCCTGATCCTCGTCGCCTTTGTGGCTTTGTTTACATTTATCACCCAAGCTACACCTTTTGGTCGGCACGTCTACGCCCTTGGCGGTAACCCCGAAGCGGCCCGCCGGGCCGGAATCCGGCTGGGAACAGTTCGGATTGCCGTGTTTACCCTTGCCTCCACTCTCGGGGCGATCGGCGGAATCCTCGGGGCATCCCGGCTGGGCTCCGCCTCGCCGGCCTCCGGCGGCGGGAACCTTCTCCTTGATTCCATCGCCGCCGCGGTCATTGGGGGCACCAGTTTGTTTGGCGGGCGGGGTTTCGTGTACAACGCCTTGGCCGGCGCTTTGGTCATCGGGAGTATCGAGAACGGAATGGACTTGTTGAGCGCCCCTTCCAGTGTGAAATATGTGATCGAAGGATCGATTCTCCTCATCGCCGTGACCATCGATACCATCACCCGCCGGCGAAGGGCACGCACGGGCCGGTGAACACCGGCCCCGTTTCCCGTCAACCTTCCAGCAACAGTGTCTCCGGGTCTTCCACCATCTCTTTGACCTTGACCAGGAACTGAACCGCCTCGGCCCCGTCGACGATGCGGTGATCGTAGGAAAGGGCCACGTACATCATCGGCCGCAGGACAATCTGGCCCTCCACGGCGACGGGACGCTCTTTAATGGCGTGCATCCCGAGAATCCCCACCTGGGGCGGGTTGAGGATAGGGGTGGAAAAGAGAGACCCGAACACCCCGCCGTTGGTGATCGTAAACGTGCCGCCCTGAAGTTCTTGAGGGTGCAGAGTCCCTTCCCGGGCCCGCTTCGCCAGATCGGCGATCCGGGATTCGATCTCGGCAAAGGTGAGGCGATCGGCGTCCCGCACCACCGGCACCACCAAGCCGGCGGGGGTGGCGACGGCGATGCCGATGTCGTAATGGTGTTTCACGACGATCTCGTTGCCCTCTATTTCCGCGTTCAACATGGGAAAAGCTTTGAGGGCGCCCACCGCCGCCTTGGTGAAAAAAGACATAAATCCGAGTCCCACGCCGTGCTCTTCTTTGAACTGGTCCTTTCGCCGACGGCGGAGATCCAAGACCGCGGACATGTCGATCTCATTAAAGGTCGTCAACATAGCCGTGGACTGTTTGGCCTCCAGGAGTCGCCGGGCGATGGTTTGGCGCCTGCGGGTCATGGGAATCCGATCTTCATCCGGCCGCAAGGGGGACGCGGTCGTCGTGCCCGGGGCCACGGGGGCCGTAGGGGCCGTGGCTTCTCGAACAACCTCTGTCCGGGCCGCAGAAGTTGCTGGTGCGGCCTGGGGACCATCAGCCTGACGAGCCTTTCGGCGCTGGGAAGGGGTCCTCGGGGTCGGCGGCGTGACCGAGGAGGGGGCCGTCGCCTGGTCCAGGGCGGCGGGTAAGGGATTATCCGCCGTCTGGGGCCCGGTTTTGCCCTGGGAGGCTTCGACTGGGCGGGATTCCACCGCCAGGCCCTTTTCCCCGGCGTTAGAGTGCTTGGTTTCCAGAGGGGTGGGCTCCTGGCCCCGGGCTGGTTGGTTCGGGACTTGCTGAGCCGCCTGGCCGGCAGCACCCGATCGGATCCGGGCGATGGTTTCCCCGACGGAGACCGTCTCTCCCGCCGGTTTCAGAATCGCCTCCAACACGCCGTCTTCCTCGGATGCCACCTCTACATTCACTTTGTCCGTTTCTAACTCAACCACCGTTTCCCCCTTGGCCACCGGATCGCCCTCATTTTTACGCCAACTCAGGATTGCGGCCTCGACGATGGACTCCCCGAGCTCGGGTACCTTGATGTCTGCCACAGAAAACCCCTCCTTGTTTCTTTAATGCTGCAAGGCCTGCTGAACAATCTTCGCCTGGGTCGCGCCGTGAGCGTCGGCAAGCCCTTCGGCCGGGCTCGACCGCTCCGGTCGCCCCACATATTTCAGGGCCTGTCCCGGCGGAAGAAGGGCCTGCATCCGGGGGGCCACATAGGCCCAAGATCCCATATTGCGCGGTTCTTCCTGGACCCACACGACTTCCTCGGCCCCGGGGTAACCGGCGAGAATCCGGGACAACTCTTCTTTGGGAAAAGGATACAACTGTTCCACCCGTACCACCCCGAGGGACCCGCCGGCCTCCGGGTCTTTTTCCAGGGCGGCGAACAAATCCACAGATATTTTCCCTGAACACAAAAGCACCCGTTTGATGGCCGACCGGCTTATGTCCCGACGGGGATCGTCCAGGACAGGTTGAAACCGCCCGCTGGTGAACTCCGCCTTTTCCGAAGCGGCCCGGGGATGGCGGAGTAAACTTTTTGGCGTCAACACCACCAGGGGCCGGGGGGCGTGTTGCAGTCGCCAAGCCTGCAGCCGGAGAAGGTGAAAATACTGGGCCGAGGTGGTGGGGTTGGCAACGGTCCAGTTGTGTTCGGCGGATAACTGGAGAAATCGCTCCAACCGAGCGCTGGAGTGTTCCGGCCCCTGTCCTTCATATCCGTGGGGCAAAAGCACCACCATGCCCGAGGTCTGTCCCCATTTGGCCCGGCCCGAGGCCAGAAACTGATCGAATATGACCTGGCCGACATTGGCAAAATCCCCAAACTGCGCTTCCCAGATCACCAACGTCTCCGGCGCCTGTACGCTGTACCCGTACTCAAATCCCATCACAGCCGTCTCCGTCAGCGGGCTGTTGTAGATGGCAAAGGAGACTCGAGACTCCGGAAGATGTTGCAAAGGCACGAAGGGCTCCCCGGTCTGCAGGTCGTGGAGCACCGCTAAACGATGGCCAAAGGTGCCCCGCTGGGTGTCCTGGCCGCTGATCCGGATGGGCACCCCGTCCAGGAGGATGCTGCCCAGGGCCAGAGCCTCGGCGTGCCCCCAATCGATCCCTCCTCCTTCCCGAAAATGGCTCTGCCGCCGCTTCAAAATCCGGTCGACTTTCGGATAGACCCGGAATCCTTCCGGATAAGCGGTGAGGGCCTCGTTGATGATGGCGAGTCGCTCCTCGGGGACGCCGGTATTCTCCGGGAGTTCGGGATCCTCGCCCCCGGGATCCGGGATGTCGGGATGCACCGACTCGGAGGTGACTTCGGCATAGGCCCGGCGCAAATGCTCCTGGACCTCCTCCCTCATCTGCCTCGCCTCTTCCGATCGAATCGTTCCGGCATCGGCCAGGCGGTGTCCATACAGGTTCCCCACCGAGGGATGGGCGTTGATTTTGCTGTAGAGAACCGGTTGGGTCATGGCGGGATCGTCACTTTCGTTGTGTCCCCAACGCCGATACCCCACCAGATCGATGAGAAAATCTTTGTGAAATCGCCGCCGATATTCCACGGCAAGTTCCACCGCCGCCAGACACGCTTCGGGTTCGTCGGCGTTCACGTGCACCACCGGGATTTCGAACCCCTTGGCGAGATCGCTGGCGTACCGGGTGGAGCGATCGTCCGCCCGTTCTGTGGTGAAGCCGAGCAAATTATTCGTGATGATGTGAAGGGTGCCTCCGGTACGGTACCCGGCGAGCCCCGAGAGGTTGAGGGTTTCCGCCACCACCCCTTCTCCGGGAAAGGCCGCGTCCCCGTGGATGAGCAGGGCCCAGGCGCCATCCAAATCCTGACCGGGCAGCCCCGGCCGGCTTCTGTCCTCCTGGGCGGCTCTCGTAAATCCTTCTACCACGGGGTTGACGAACTCCAGGTGGCTGGGGTTGTTGGCCAGGGTCAGGCGCAGATGCACCGCCTCATCTTCATGCCGAGCTCCGAGATGATATCGCACATCCCCGGTCCACCCGTAATTGATCCCCATGGAACCTTCTGAAGGGACCAGGTCTTTGTTCGGCGAGGCGTGAAACTCGGCGAAGATTTTTGCGTAGGGCTTATCGAGAACGTGGGCGAGGACATTGAGCCGCCCCCGGTGGGCCATGCCGATGAACACTTGGCGGGCGCCAAACCGGGCTGCACCCCGGATCACGGCATCCACCATGGGAACCAACATGTCCACACCTTCAATGGAGAATCGCTTCTGTCCCACGAAGGTCTTGTGGAGAAACGTTTCGAACTCCTCCACCTCGATCAGGCGGCGAAGTAGCCGCTTCTGCTCCTCCGGCGGCTTCGGGGCCAGGAACGCACCCGATTCGACCTGGGCCTGGAGCCAGCGCCGTTCTTCTTCGCGAAAGACGTGCGCGAACTCGTAGGCGATGGGCCCGGTGTACCGGCGGCGCAGAGCTCGTACCACATCCAGGGCTGTGCGGGCATCTGCCGGAGCCTCGGGCAAGACCCAGGAGGCGGGGAGGGTGGACAGGTCGTTCTCTGTAATCCCGTAAGCCTCCGGCCGAAGAAAAGGAACGGCAGGGCGTTCATCCCCCAGCGGGTAGATTCGTGCCTCCAGATGGCCGTAGATCCGGATGTTGCTGATCAGCCGGGTCGCCGCGGTCAGCTTGGTGATCACGCCGGGGTCGATGGTCGGGCGGTCGGCCGCTGTCCGCTTCGCTTCGCCGGGCGCAATGATCTCGCCGACGGGGGGTGGCCCCAAACGATCGAACAGCGCCCGGGTTTCCGGGTCCACCGAATCCGGATCCCGGGTGTAGCGATCGTACCATTCCAGGACATACCCGAGATTGGGTCCATAAAAATCCGCCCAGGTGGCGGGTGAAGGCGCGGTTGGAACTTTGGACATCTCTACCCCTTCCTTTCGAGAGTTCCGATGAATGGCTTGGCCCTCTCGCCTTTAAATTTTACCAGATCCGTCCACTCATGCGCGTGCTCGGCGTCACAGGTGTGCCTCCCTTTCATGGCTCGGAGGATGCGGACAAGATATACTTGGAGTCAAAGGAGGGGAATCTATGTCGTTCCTTGCAGAAACCTTGGCATTCAATCGAGAATTCGTCCAGAACCGCAGCTATGCGGAGATCCCGCAATCAAAATACCCCAAGAAAAAGGTTCTGGTGGTCACTTGTATGGACGCCCGGCTGGTCGAATTGTTGCCCCGGGCGATGAACCTGCACAATGGAGACGCGAAGTTTGTCAAAACGGCCGGTGCGCTGATTTCTCATCCCTTTGGCGGGGCGATGCGGAGCATCATGGTGGGCGTGTATCAGCTTGGCGTGGAAGAAATTCTCGTGATCGGGCACCACGATTGCGGCATGATCGGATTGCGGCCCGAACTGGTTTTGGAGCGGGCGCAGACCCGGGGGATTCCCCCGGAACGATTGGATACGCTGAAGGGGGCGGGCATCGATCTTGAAGGTTGGCTGACGGGATTTGACCGGGTTGAAGAGGCCGTGGCCCACAGTGTGGAGATGATCCGCCAACATCCGCTGATTCCCCGGGATCTCCCCGTTCACGGTCTGGTGGTGGACCCGACGACGGGCCAGCTCGAGGTGCTCATCGACGGGTATAACATGTGACCGGCTCAGCCTTGAGCTGCCCGGGGACGCCTTCGAGAATAATTGGGCGTGGTGAAAAGGTGGCAGGCCTTGACAGGCACTGCCTTTTTCATTGCTAAAAAAGCAACTTAATGTTATTATAAAGTTGCCTGCATATCGTCTGTCGAACGGAGTTGTGTGTCTGCTGGTTCAACTTCCAGCGTGTACGTTTATCGATACGGCAGGTCTGGAGAGGGGGGCATAGGCAATGGGGTAAATCGCCTGCGGTCGAAGGGTCCGACCCCGGTCCTTCGTTTGTCTAAAGTTACCAAGGTATTCGGTCCGCATCCGCAACGGGCGATGCCTTTGGTCGATCGGGGGGACACACGGGATGCGGTCCGACAAAAAACCGGTCAGAACGTCGCCGTGAACCGGGTCAGTCTCGAGGTCTACCCGGGAGAAATTTTTGTGGTCATGGGGCTGTCCGGGAGCGGAAAATCCACTCTGCTCCGCTGCATCAACCGGTTGATCGAGCCCACGGCAGGGCGGATCTGGGTGGGAGAAGAAGAGATCACCAGGATGGATGACCGCAGTCTACGAAGACTTCGCCAGCGGCGCATGGCCATGGTCTTTCAGCAGTTTGCGCTGTTTCCACATCGCACGGTGCTGGCCAACGTCGCCTTCGGTCTCGAGGTCCAAAAGGTGGCCAAAGGGGAGCGGCGCCGCCGGGCCCAGGAGGCGCTGGAGCTGGTGGGGCTCGGCGGATGGGCAGATCACTATCCCCATGAGTTGAGCGGTGGTATGCAGCAGCGGGTGGGTCTGGCTCGGGCGTTGTGCAACGATCCGGACATTTTGCTCATGGACGAAGCCTTCTCGGCGCTTGATCCGCTGATCCGCGAAGAGATGCAGGACGAGTTGCTGAAACTCCAACAGCAGATGGGAAAGACGATCGTATTCGTCACCCACGATCTGAACGAGGCTCTTAAACTCGGGGACCGCATCGCCCTGATGCGGGACGGGGAAGTCGTGCAGATCGGCACACCGGAAGAGGTGGTCAGCCGGCCGGCGGACGAGTATGTGGCCCGGTTCGTGCGGGGGGCGGACATCGCCAAAATCCTCACCGCCGCCGACGTCATGAAACACCCGGAACCGGTGGTGACCTTGAAGGATGGGCCGCGGGTGGCGTTGCACCGGATGCGTCAAGCGGGGATCTCGAGTCTGTTTGTGGTTGGGCGGGATGCCCGGTTGGCGGGTCTGGTGTCTGCCGATGATGCCTTTGCGGCGGCGGAGAAAGGGGAAACGCGGTTAGAGGCCATCGTATCGAGGGATTTTGAACGGGTGGATCCAGAGACTCCGGTGGAAAAACTTTTGCCGATCCTGGCGGCGGGAAGAACCCCGGTGGCGGTGACCGACCTGGAAGGGCGGCTAAAGGGCATCGTGGTTCGCGGGGCGGTTTTAGAAGCCCTGGCTGCTAAAGGGGGTGGCAATCGTGCCCAAGATTCCGCTGGCGCATTGGGTTGATGCATCTGTAAGCTGGGCGGAACACGCCCTGGGACCGCTTTTTTCCGTCATCGCCGGGGTGGTGACGGCGGCGGTAAACGGCCTGGATGGATTCTTGCTAATGCTGCCGTGGTGGCTGGTGATGATCGTGGCGGTGGGGATTGGCTGGGCGGCGGCCGGGTGGCAAAAGGGCTGGAAGTTGGCCCTGGGGAGCGCGATCGGGCTCCTGCTGGTGTTCAATCTCGGGCTGTGGAGCGACTTTTTGTTGACCCTGAGCCTGGTTCTGATCGCTACGCTTCTAAGTTTGCTGGTGGGAATCCCCCTAGGGATTTGGTCGGCGGCCAACGCCCGGGTGCACGCCGCGATTTTTCCCATTCTCGATTTCATGCAGACGATGCCTTCTTTTGTGTATCTGCTGCCGGCCATGGCCTTCTTCGGTATCGGCGTCATGCCCGCCGTGTTTGCCACGGTGATTTTTGCCATGCCTCCGGCGATCCGGCTTACAGACTTGGGAATCCGTCAAGTTCCCGGCGGGTTGATCGAGGCGGGAGAGGCCTTTGGCGCCTCCCGGGGGCAGATGTTGACTAAGGTGCAGCTGCCCCTGGCCCTGCCCACCATGATGGCGGGGGTGAACCAGACCATTATGTTGTCTCTGTCGATGGTGGTGATCGCGTCCTTGATCGGGGCTGGCGGCCTCGGGGACGGCGTAAACCGGGCTTTGGGACAGCTCAACACCGGAAGCGGCTTTGAATACGGGGTGTCGGTGGTGGTTTTGGCGATGATCCTCGACCGGCTGACGGCGACCTTCGCAAAGCGCAGGACTCCGGGCCGCACAGCGTGAGGAGGGGTGTTCGGGGTTACGGGGTTGTTCGGCCCCGATGCCGCGGGTGTCGCGTTTCGGGATTTTGAAGTGAAAGGGATGAGAAGGTGAATCAGCGAACCAGTAAAATGTTCAAACGGTGGATCGGCGTCTTGGCAGCTGCAGCCCTGGCCGTGGGGGTGGCCGCATGCGGCAATACCAGTTCTTCCCCAAACTCGGGGGCAGGGAATGGACAAGCGGGCACCGTGACCATCGGATACGTGCCTTGGGCAGAGGATATCGCCGTGTCCAATCTCTGGAAAGTTATTCTGGAGAACAAAGGATACGCGGTTAATCTCAAACAATCGGATGCGGGGCCCCTGTTTGCCGGATTGGCGAACGGCCAGCTGGATGTATTTCTGGACGCCTGGCTGCCAAACACTCACCAAGCTTATTGGGATAAATACAAAAATCAACTGGATGATTACGGGGTTTGGTACCAAGGGGACGCCAAAATCGGCCTGGCGGTTCCGACCTATGTGCAGGACGTCAACAGCATTGCGGACTTAGAGGTCCACAAGAGCGAATTCAACGGGGTCATCACGGGCATCGACGCCGGGGCCGGGGAGATGAAGACAGTTCAGGAGAAGGTGATCCCCCAGTATGGATTGTCTCTCAAATTGCAGTCCTCCAGTGAGGCGGCGATGCTCAGCGCGCTAGATAAGGCTTACCAGGCGAAACAGCCCATCGTGGTGACCGCCTGGAGTCCCCACTGGATGTTTACCAAATGGCAGCTCAAGTATCTCCAGGATCCCAAAGGAGCGATGGGGGGTGCCGAGCAAATTCACGTGCTCGCTTCAAAGTCCTTCCAAACGAAAGATGCCCAAGTCGCGGGCTGGTTGAAAAACTTTAAGATGACGGATCAACAGCTGGGCACCCTGGAATCGTACATCGCTGATCAAGGGATGGATCCGGCGGCCGCGGCAAAGAAGTGGATTGGTGAGAACCAGAGTGTGGTAAACGGCTGGTTGGGTCAGTGATGGAGAGTCTGCGGAAGGGCGAACGAGCAGGCGCCTGCGAGAGGACGGGGCTGTCGTCCACCAACAATACGCGGATTTTCCTTTCTTCCGGTTCCACTTGGCGCTCTCTTTTCCGGGGGGTTAGGCCAGCAAGGGGATGCGGACGTCCATCCGCGTCCCCTGGCCCTGGAGGGAGGGGATCTCGGGGGCAAAAGGTGGCCCAACTCTTCCGATTGGGCCTTTGCCTGGCTGTGCAAGGTCTGTATTTCCGTCATCCTCTGCTGCAGGTGCAGGCGGTCTGCCAGCCATGGGCGGGAAAGGGGTTAGAAGTAGAGGTGCTCCTTGATGGAGTAGAGGGTGATTCTGGCGGGAAGATCGGCGAGAGCCTGCTGCCAGCGATGGAGTTCCCGTGCTGTCTCGGGCTCTGAGAAGGTCGTCAGGCCGGCGGCCCGGGCCTGGCTTTCGTAATCGGTGTCCTCGGGCTCCATAAAAGGGGAGAGAAAAATCACGTCTTCGGATGTGAGGTGGAGGTTGCGGAGGGCCTCCAGCGTCCCGTCCAGATGCTCCTCGGCAAAGGCGGGGCCTCCGGCGCCCACGAGAAGGATCACCCCGAGCCGGAAGCCGACCTCTTTCAAGGCGTTCAAGGCGTGAACCGCCTCCCGCGCCGTTCCCGGTTTGCGCAAAAATGCCCGGAGTCGATCCGCCCCGGTTTCGAGTCCGGTGTACACGGTGCGCAGGCCGTGGTCGTAGATGCGCCGCAGCCCTTGGGGGGATTTGTGCTCCAATGTGAATGTATCCATAAAGGTGTAAAATTCCCCGGCCACATTGTCTCCCAGGGTCCGCCGGATCTGTTCGAGCATCCCGATGAGCCGCGCTGTCGGCACCACGAAGGCATTGCCATCCCCGAGAAAAATCCCGCTTCGCTCCTCGATGCGCCGCCCCATGAACGCTCGGAGGCGCTCCAGGTGCCGATCCAACTCCTCGGGGGTCTTGACGTGAAACCGCCGGTCCCGGTAAAAGTCACAAAAGAGGCATCGGTTGTAGGAGCATCCGTGGGTGATCTGCACGACCAATGCGTGGTATTGATCCGGAGGGAGGATGCTGATGGGTAGATATACGTCGTCAAAGGCCTCCCGGTCCGTTGTCAAAGCTTCGGGAGTCCAGCGGACGAGTCGATCCTGCCACACCCGGGCCTCATCCCGGGGGAGCGATGCGAGAGAGGATAAAGCGGCGCTGTACACCCGGCGGTAAAATGCGGGTTTCTCGCCGGCTTCGAGGACTTCGTATCTCCGGCCCAGCAACCCTCGGACGGGGAGGGTCCGTGTGCGGACCAACCGGTCGTCGAGCCCCCGGCGCACCGCCCGGCCGGGTCCCGAGGCCGAAAGGAACCGCCCGGTTTGATCGAAGCGAAGAATCCACGGCCCTTGCAACACCATGAGACGGTTTCCCCGGACCTTGGACGATAATCTGGTCATCGGCGGCATTCCTCATCCTTCCTTTCGCGCTTCGGCGGCTTTCATGGCCAGGGCCAGTCCGCCGCACAACCCGGATTTTGTGCCCAGGCCCGGGGGGACGATATAGTCATCGATGTTCGCGACAATCTCGGGGCGCTGGATGTATCCATTTAACATCTCCCCGACTTTGTGGCGAATCCGTGGGAACAGATCGGCCTGTTGCATCACGCCGCCCCCGAGGAGGATCCGTTGGGGAGAAAGTACGCAGATGTACGTGACAAGTCCCTGGGCGAGGTAGCCAGCCTCCAGATCCCAGGCCGGATGGTCCAGAGGAAGATCGCGGCCTTTCGATCCCCAACGCTTCTCGATGGCCGGGCCGGACGCCATTCCTTCTAAACAATCCCCGTGGGCGGGACACACGCCGGGAAAGTTATCCCCGGCTGCCCTCCGAACGATCACATGTCCGGCCTCGGGGTGCATCATGCCGTGAAGAATTTGACCCTCGGCGAGGATACCGCCCCCGATCCCGGTCCCCACGGTGAGATACAGGGCGGTGTGCAATCCTTGGGCCGCGCCCCACCGGTGTTCAGCCAGGATGGCGGCGTTGACGTCGGTATCGATGGCGATGGGGACAGCCAGGCGCCGCCGCAGGTTGGCCAGGATGTTGAAGCCTCGCCACGCCAGTTTCGGCGTGCTGGTGAGGGATCCGTAAGTCGGGCTGGCCGGATCGAGGTCGAGGGGCCCGAAGCACCCGAGCCCCAGGGCGCGAATGGCCTTGTCCTGAAAATACTCGGCTACTCGACCCAGGGTTTCTTCCGGCACTGTCGTCGGGATGGTGATCTGGTCCACGATCCGGCCTCGATCGTCCCCGATTCCACAGACGAATTTGGTCCCCCCAGCTTCGATGGCTCCCAACAAGGCTCGTCCCTCCATCCGCCCCTTGACTTTGCCTGTTGTTCTCATCCTCACTGTATGCGATGATGGGCCGTCAGTAAAGGTTTGTGATGCATCATGCAACCAAATCCCTGCGCCTAGCTGCAGTTTATGGAATAGAAATCAATTATACTTGTCCTATCGGACTAATATGTGTATAGTAGGATCAAGGTCTATTTTTGGAGGGATAGATATGGCAAAACAAACCTTTGTAGCTGATATCTCGTGGTCCGGGGATCGGGTTCGATCTTCGGCCCGGATTCGCGGTCATGAAGTGACGATCGACGAGCCTGCTGTGCTGGGTGGAACGGATCTCGGGCCGAATCCAGTCGAGTTGGTTCTCGCGGCGCTGGGAGGATGTCTGAATGTCCTGATCACTTCTTTGGCCCCTCACCACGGCGTGGAGGTCAGGGGAGTGGAAATTCGGGTCGAGGGGGACCTGGATCCCGACGGATTTCAGGAAAAGCAGCCGAATGTTCGCCCGGGTTTTCAAGAAATCCGCTATCAGGTGCACGTCGAATCGCCGTCGGCCCCGGAGCGGGTGAGAGAACTTCTCGCCCACGTCGAGCGGGTATGCCCCGTCAAGGACACCTTGCGGGGAGTGCCGACGCGGGCTGTAGAAAGCTGATGGTTTTGTCCAACTTGGGGGAACATCAAGCCTTGATTCATAGCAGCCGCCTTGGTCACCGTCGAGGCGGCTTTGTTTATCCATGTTCCCCAGCAGAAGTGTGCTCACTTTCGCACTTCTCAGGATAGTCACTAGTCGGCGGCAATGGTCAAGAATGTGGAATACGTGCCTGCCGACGCGGAACAGGGATTGGGGGAAGTCCCGGAGGTCGACGTCGTGTTCATCACCGACTTGGGATCACGAGCATTATTACGTCGTATTGCAACGATGAATGAAGCAGAGGGGGTCTTGAGCCCTTTGGTTTTTGCGCTTATAATGTGCATATGCTCATAATAAATGATGAATGGAGGTGAAAAATGCCGAGGCCGAAAAAATGCCGACGGGTTGGGTTTGTTCCCCTTGCTTCGTTTTTTGCTCCAATGCCTGCGCCCGGGGACCAAGCGTCGGAACCGGGTGAAGTGACGCTAACCCTTGAAGAGGTGGAAGCCCTTCGCCTGGCGGACTGGGTACAGTTGGAACAAGGCGATGCGGCCGAGCAAATGGGGGTTTCCCGGGGGACGTTTCAGCGCATTGTGAAGGCAGCGAGGGAGAAGGTGGCGGATGCTCTCCTTCATGGAAAGGGGATTCGCATTCACGGTGGAAATTATGCCGTGATTTTACCCGGTGGTGGACCCGCCCGGGCTTGCGGGTGTGTCGACCAGCGGTCAGGGCCGGGACGCGGATTTTGTGGGCGGCCGCGCTGCCGAAGGTGCGGCGGTCACTATGGATTAAAAAAGGAGAGGCGAACGATGAGATTGGCGATCGCAACGGAAGGGGATCGAGTCGGCGGACATTTTGGCCAGACCCGGGCCTTTACGATTTGTGACATTGAAGGAGAATCAGTCAAGGAGCGGCGGGTGGTGGATACCGAAGGCCATCAGCACGGGGCACTGGTCGGATTTCTGGCCAGGCTGGGTGTGGATGCGGTGATCGTGGGGGGGCTCGGGGCCGGTGCGGTGAGCAAGCTGGCCCGGGAGTCCATCGAGGTCTATACCGGTGTTCGCGGGACGGTGGAGGAAGCTATACAAAAATACCTGCACCGGGAGTTGACGCCGGTGGATGTGGAGCAGGTCCTTGAAGGGACCGGCCCGCACGTCCATGGGATCCATCATCATCACGGCCATCACCATGACCACGGCGGGTGTGATTGCGAACACTGAGCGGGAGGGCGATGGGGCTCTTTTGCCGCATGGCGGCGGAAGGGCTTTTTTTATCGGGTGCCGCGGTGCACCAAAACTGGTATGATGGAGGAGTATGGCGGGGGCGACGGAGGACCTGATTTTATAAAATCGTGAGAGGAACTTGTTCATGTCTCATTCATCGATGTCTTATCGCTCCGTCCATCGCCGGCACAACTCGGCGGCGGTGGTGGCCGTGGTCGTCACCTTGGCATTTTGGTCGTCAGCCTTTGCGGGTATCCGGGCGGCGCTGCTCAGTGGCTATTCTCCCGGGCATGTGGTGCTGCTGCGCTTTCTCAGCGCTTCGGCGGTGTTTGTCGTATACGCGTTGGTCAGGGGCGTTCAGGTGCCGAGAGGCCGGGATTTACTTGCGGTGGCGGCCTTGGGTTGGACGGGGATTTCGATTTATCATATCGCTCTGACTTTTGGTGAGCTGACGGTGGATGCGGGGACCGCGAGTTTACTCATCGCCGCCGCGCCGGCCTTTACGGCGCTGATCGCCGTGATCGCTTTGGGAGAGCGTTTGAACGGCATAGGCTGGCTGGGAGTGCTCGTCGGGTTTGGTGGGGTGGCCTTGATGACCGTGGGGTCGGGCGGAGGGCATCGGGTGACGGCAGGGGCTTGGCTGATCCTTCTGTCCGCCGTGGCCACGGCGATTTTTTTCGTGGGGCAAAAGCCGCTTTTTGCGCGCTATGGGGCGATCGATTTGACAGCGTGGTTCACCTGGTTCGGCACGCTGCCCATGCTGTGGTTTGCCCCGGGGCTGGGGGAAGCGATGGCCCATGCCCCCGGGGCGGCCACGTGGGTGTGCGTGTACATTGGGGTGTTCCCGGCGGCGGTGGCCTACGTGGCCTGGGCGATCGCCTTAAAGTCTGCACCGGCAGGGCTGGTGGCCAGTTCACTGTATCTCAATCCGCTGCTCGCCATTCTCATCGGATGGGTGTGGTTGGGAGAGCTGCCCGGGGTGTGGAGCACCCTGGGTGGGGTGATTGCTGTAGCCGGGGTGGTGATGGTGAATGTCGCCGGGGCGGTGAGGCGCCAGCGGGTTCGGGCGGATGCCGGTTCGGCTCCGACTGCCGGATCGGGACAAGGTTGAGGGGGGTCTCTCGGCTCCACCCGTGGACCCGGAATCGTAGGGACCGTTCAAAAAATTTCTTCAGACGGTTGTCTCAAGGGCCGGGTTATGGTATGATGAAATCGATAGGGAACACATGTTTTCTGCCTAGGTTGTTCGATGCCTCTCCGTTGTTTGTGCCTGGGCCAGGAAATGGCGAAAGCGGGGGATTCCTGGGTGGATGAACAAACATTGCGCCGCATTCTCGGCGAGTTTGCGCGAGGGATCACGGCGGTACTGGAGAACACCAATAAGGAGATCTCGCGGGTCTACGTGGTGGTTGAGGGAATCGGGCAGCGCTTGGACCGCATTGAGGAGCGGTTAGACCAGGTGGAGGCTCGCTTGGATCGGGTGGAAGAGCGTTTAGACCGGGTGGAAGAGCGGTTGGATCGGGTGGAAGAGCGGTTGGATCGAATGGAGCACCGGTTGGACAGTATCGAGCGTCAACTTGGCTACGTTAAGGTCAAACTTTTTGAACACGATGAGGAAATTTTCTATCTCCGCGGCTCCAACGTGAAATAGGCCTGCGGCTCACTATGTTCGTGGCCTCGGTGCGCTACAATGGTGTCAGAACCACCCTGGAGGGACGAGGATGACCGAAGTGGACCGCGACCTGGTGGAGCAAGCCAGCAGTGCCGCAAGTCGCGCAAGGGCCGACTACTCCGGTTTTGCCGTCGGCGCCGCCGCGCTGGCGTCAGACGGCCGAGTGTTTATCGGGGCGAACATCGAACTTTCGGTGTACGGCTTGTCCATGTGCGCCGAACGAGTCGCCTTGTTCAAGGCGTACACCGAGGGGGCTGAGGATATTGTTGCCCTGGCGGTGGCCGGATCCACTGTGCGCCCGATTTCGCCGTGTGGCGCGTGTCGCCAAGTGATATGGGAGCTGGCCCCGAACGCCAGAATTCTGCTCGCCAACCAAGACGGTTCCGAGGTGGCGAAGCATACGCCGGCGGATCTGTTGCCCAACGGTTTTTTTCTCGATACAGACCGCATACAGGATTAAAAAGTCAAGGTGGCGATCCTACCGGTCCCAGGTAGCCCGGAACGGAGGGGTGCGTATGCATGTGCCCGATCTCATCCGCAGGAAGCGGGATGGCGAGGAGCTGGGTGACGAAGAGATCGATGAATTGGTCCAGGGGTATGTCCGGGGCGTTGTTCCGGATTACCAGATGGCCGCCTTCCTGATGGCGGTGTACTTTCAGGGCATGAATGAAAGGGAAACGGCGGCGCTGACCCGGGCGATGGTCCGGAGCGGCGGGGTTGTGGACCTGTCTTCGGTCCCTGGGGTGAAACTGGACAAGCACAGCACGGGTGGCGTCGCCGACACCACGACGCTCGTTTTGTTGCCCCTGGTGGCGTCTGCGGGAGTCGCCGTGGCGAAGATGTCCGGCCGGGGACTCGGGTACACCGGAGGGACGATCGATAAACTGGAGTCGATCCCGGGCTTTCGGACCCACCTCACTCCGGATGAATTCGTCACCCAGGTGCGGCGCATCGGCCTGGCGCTGACGGCTCAGTCCCGGGAACTGACGCCGGCGGATCAAAAATTGTACGCCCTCCGGGACGTGACGGCGACGGTGGAATCGCCGGCCCTGATCGCCAGTTCTGTGATGAGCAAAAAGATCGCCGGAGGGGCGGACAAGATTGTCTTGGACGTGAAGGTGGGTCGGGGCGCCCTTTTACCTGACGAACCGAGTGCCCGGGACCTTTCGGAACGGATGGTTCGCCTGGGCATTCGGATGGGGCGGGAAGTGACGGCGTTTCTGACCGATATGAATCAGCCTTTGGGATTGGCGATCGGCAATGCCCTTGAGGTGATCGAGGCGGTGGAAGTGCTGCAAGGAAAAGCTAGGGGCGAGTTGCGCGAACTGTCTGTGGCAATCGGGGCGGAGATGGTGCGGATGGCGGGGGTGGAAGTGGACGCGGCTGAGGCCCGGCGACTTCTGGAAGTGAAATTGGACCGGGGGGAAGCCCTGGAGATGTTTCGCCGCTGGATCGAAGCCCAGGGCGGAGACGGTCGGGTGGCGGAAGATCCCCGCCGCTTCCTTCCCAAGGCCGCCTATGTGCGGGTGGTGACGGCCGCGGCGGGCGGCTACATCCAGGATATCGATCCCAAACGGTTGGGACGCTTGGTGCAAAGTCTTGGTGCGGGACGCCGGCGAAAGGAAGATGTAGTGGATCTCTCTGTCGGTGTGGTGCTGGGCGGAAAAGTGGGGGACCGGCTTCAGGGCGGGGAGCCTCTGGCCGTCATCCACGCCCGGTCTCGCCAGGATCTGGACCTTGCAGAGCGGGAGGTTCGTTCGGCGATCATCCTGTCTCGGGATCCTGTGCCCCGGCGTCCGGTGATTCTCGATCGCATCTGCCTCGGATCGTGATGGCCGAATCGAGGCAGCCTCTGGCCGGTCGCCTGCACACTTTTGTATACTGTCCGTAGGATGCAAAAATCCTCATTCCACGAGAGGTGACTATAGTGATCGAATTTTTGTCGGAAGATAGCGTGACGGTGTTTCAAGATCCGACGAAGAACTGGGAGATCACTCGGCGGACCACCCAGATCCGGAAAGACCCACTGACTGGGATTCGCACCCGGATTCTCGACTATCCGGTACATATGCCGCCGCCTCCAGATATGACGGAGATGGCGGAACAAACAGCCCAAACCTGCCCCTTTTGTCGACCCCGAGTGATGGAAGTGACACCGAAGTATCTGCCCGAGGTGTCTCCGGAGGGGCGCTTCACCCGGGGGGAGTCGGTGTTGTTCCCCAATATTTTCCCCTATGATGAAAACAGCGCCGTTGCCGTATTTTCAAATCAACACTATGTCCGGATGTCGGAGTTGACCGCCGATTATCTCATGGACGGTTTTCTGACCGCGGGTGACTATGCCCGGGCCCTCAGCCGTGCCTACCCGGGAACCAAGCGATATTTCTCTCTGAACTGGAACTACATGCCTGTGGCCGGGGCTAGCATCATTCACCCGCATTATCAGATCGTTGCGGGACATGAGCCCACCAATTATCACGACACGCTCCTCCAGGCCAGCGCACAGTTTTACAAAACCCATCAAGTATCGTATTGGCCGAGCCTCGTGGCGGTGGAAAAAGAAAAGGCCGAACGCTACTTGGGTCGGAGGGGGAAAGTGGACTGGCTCATCGCCTATGCGCCCCGGGGGCTGATCGAAGTGGTGGGGGTCGCGGAAGATGCTGCTCAGGTCGAGGAACTCGTACCAGAGCGGTGGCGGGATTTGGCGGAAGGCCTGCAAACGGTGTTCGGATATTTTGCAGAAAAAGGATTCCCGGGCTTTAACTTGACGCTGTTCTCCGGCATGGAAGAAGACCGGGAGCATTACCGACTGCAGGTCCGGGTGGTGCCGAGGACCCTGTTGTCCGCTTTGGGGACCAATGAGGTGAACTATTTCAAGATGCTTCACGAGGAGTGTCTGACCATGATTCGCCCGGAAGAGGCGGCGGCGGAACTGAAGAAAGCTTTCGCGTAGCATAGATGGGTGGCGCCCGGGTCGGCCAATGGCCGGCCCCAGGCGCTCACGATCCGGTGCTCGTGTACACTTTGAGCCCCCGTCGCCACACGATGCTGGCGGTCACAAGAAGGACCAGCGCCACGAGGGGCGATATGATGGGTAGGATTCCATAGCCCTGGGCCTTCCCCAGAAAGTATAAAGATGGGTAATAGTTCATGAAGGCAAAAGGGAGAAAGATGGTCACGATGGCCTGAAGGGGGCGGCCGAAGATATGAATCGGGTACTGCTGAACCACCCCGAAGCTGAACTGGGTGGCGGTGTTAACCAAAGGGGTCGAACGCCCGGTCCAAAACGCCGTAGAGGCCAAGAGCAGGATGAGCCCGAGTTCCACGGCGGCGGCACTGACGGCGACCACCAAAAACCACAGCCACGTTCCCCCACTCCAGTGCATCCCCAAGTGATGGTAGGCCAGGGCAATTCCCGTGGAAGACACCAAAACGTCCCCCAGACCGAGATAATGAACCTCCCGGCTGAGGAATTGAAGCAGCGGGGACACCGGGCGGAGGAGAAACTGGTCGAAAGTGCCTTCGATGATGTAGGTTTCCAACTGACCCACATGGCGGAACAGGATAACCCGAAGTCCGTGGCCAATGAGCCAAAGGTTATATAAAAACAGGATGTCGTAAAATCCCCAGCCGCCGAGGCGGTCGAACCGTTTTAATAAGACCCAGGTGGTCCCCAGGGTCGCCCCGTTGAGGACGAAGACGCCGACGATCCCTACCCAAAGGTCAGCCCGGTATGCCACCCGGGAAAGGAAAGCCGCTCGGAGCATCGCTCTCCAAGCCCGCCCCAGTCCTGCGACCTCTCGAAACACCTGTGCCATGGACTCACTCACCTCCTTCATCCTCCCTGGATCACGACGTGGCGCTGCAAACGCCGCCATGCCCAGAGGGCCGCGCCTCCCAGCACCAGGGCCCAAATCCCTTGGATGAGGATGGCCGTGGTCGCCGCCCAACCGTGCAACTGTCCGACGTAGATCGATTGGGGCGTTGCAAACATCGCCTGGAACGGCAGGGCGTATAAAAAGGGCTTGAGGGCTTCGGGATACATATAGATCGGAATCCACTGGCCGGAGAAAAATCGCACCATGGCCCAGTACGCGAACTGGAACCCGACCAGATCCAGGGTATAAAACGAGATCAGACCGAACAAAAAGTGCGCAAAGAACTGAACCACCGTGCTGAGCACCAGGCTGGTCAGGAACAAGGCCGCCTGGCCCGGCGTCTGCGGCACAGGAATGCGAAAAACAATGAGGGCGAAAAGGTATGGGATGGCTGCGTAAAGGGCCACGCGGATCGCCAAATCTCCGAAGGACTCCAAGGCCACCAAACGGACAAAAGAGATCGGTTTCATCAACTCCACGGCGATCATTCCGGTGCGCACCCGTTCGGCGATGCGAATGTGGGGTCCTTCGTCGAGGCTCAGAATTGCCCCAAGCAAAATCCCCACCACGGCGTATCCGAAAACCTGTTCGAATGACAGCGCACCAAAGGCTGAGGGCTTTTCTTTGTACAGCAAGCTCCACACGGTGTACATCACATAAATCTGAAGCAGCCGGCTGAACACATCCACCCAAAACGCCGTGCGGTACGCGGTCCATTTTAAGAACGCCTGGCGGATAAACACGCCTGGCAGGGCGAGACTCTCTCTGGACATCCCGGTCACCCCGTCTCACGCCGGGGCCCACGATTGATCTCGGGACCGGCCCCGGCCTCGGCGCTCGCTCGGGGGCTTTGAGAGTCCATAGCCGCCGCGGCGACGGCCACCGACAGTTCTCCCTTTCGCATCTGTTCTCCTTGAAGGTAAATCGACCGGACAATGTCTTCGATGGGGACGTCTTCCACCAAGAGGTCTCGAACGGGCATCCGTTCGGCCACGGCGGCGATGAGATCTCCCACCGAGGTTTGGCGCGGATTGAAACGAAAGAGCACCCGGTGGGCATCCCATTCGATTCTCACAACTCCAAAGGCCCCCCGCCATTCGTCGTCAAACAGATCGAGCCATCCGGGTCCACGGGTCGATCCAGTTACTTCCTCCGGATACACCGCCAAAGTGCGGTAACCCCCGAACTGCTCCCGCAGGGCTTCGGTCTCCCCGTCGTATAGCAGCGATCCCCGGTCGATGATGAGCACACGGGAACAGAGCTTTTCAATGTCCCCCATGTCGTGGGTGGTCAGGATGACCGTCACCTTCCGTTCCCGGTTGATGGTGCGAATGAAGGTGCGGAGCCTTTCTTTGGCGAGCACGTCCACCCCGATGGTGGGCTCATCCAAGAACAAAATCTGCGGGTCGTGAAGCAAGGCGGCGGCGAGGTCCGCCCGCATCCGCTGGCCGAGGCTGAGCTGGCGCACCGGAACCTGTTCAAACTCGTCTAAGGCCAAAAGTTCCCGAAACAATTCCATGTTTCTGTTCCACACTCCATCGGGCACCCCGTAGATCGCCCGGAGCGTTTTGAGGCTCTCAATGGTCGGAATATCCCACCAAAGCTGGGTTTTCTGCCCAAACAACACACCGATTTGCCGGGCGTGTTTGCGGCGGTCCCGGGCGGGATGCAATCCTCCCACCGCGATTTCCCCGGAGGTGGGCATGAGAATGCCCGTGAGCATTTTGATCGTCGTGGACTTCCCGGCGCCGTTGGGGCCGAGAAAACCCACCAACTCGCCTTTTTCGATGGCAAAGCTCAGATCGTTCACCGCCCGGTGGATCGTGAACACCGGTCGCACCAGCCGGCGCAACGTCTTGAACCGTCCTTGGGTCGGCGCCGGCCGGCGGAATTCCTTGACCAAGTGGCGGACTTCAATGAGCGCCACGCTCCCGCCTCCTCTCTCATCACCTCGGGACTCGATCCGCCCGCAGCCGTTCGGCCAAGGCGGGATCCGGGGGTACAAACACCGTTTTCTGGTGGTCGTACAGCACGAACCCCGGTCGGGCGCCGGTGGGCTTCCACACGTGTTTGACCAGGGTATAATCCACTGCCACAGTCCCCGCGTGCCGGGCCTTGCTGTAATACGCCGCCAAACGAGCGGCTTCCTCCAGGGTTTTCGGGGGAACCTCCCGGCTGCGAATCACCACATGGGAGCCGGGGATATTTTGGGCATGAAGCCATGTGTCCTGTTTGTGAGCGGTCTTTGTCGTCAGTTCGTCATTCTGCCGGTTGTTTTTACCGACGAAAATATCGATGCCCTCGGAGGAGATAAAATGCATGGGACTTCCAGCCTGATCCCGTTTCTCCCGCGGCTTCGCCCCCCCGCGGCGCCGGGCCCGGAGAAATCCTTGTCCACGAAGTTCTTCCTGAATCTCTTCCAACTCTTGCTCATCCGCGTGCTCCAAGGCGACCAGAACCGATTCCAGGTACTCCGCGTCCCGACGGGCCTGTTCCAGATGGTCTGTCACCACCTCTCGGGTCCGCTTGAGCTTTTGGTAGCGCCGAAAGAACTGTTGAGCATTATCCGCCGGAGAAAGCCCGGGATCCAAGGGTACAGTGACGGTGCCGCCCGTTTCACTGTACGGGTCGGGCAGGGTCACTTCCCGGGCCCCCCGGGGCACCACGTGCAAATACGCGGTCACCAACTCTCCGTACCGCCGCCATTGATCGGCCTCTGCCGCCTGTTGCAACTGTTCATTCCAGCGGGCCATGCGATGTTCCAGGGCACTCAACGCCCCTCGGACGACCGTGGTCAAGGACTGGGCCAACCCCGAAGCCGCCCTATCCATGCGATCCGCGTAGAAAATCGCCACCGCGGCGTTCACCGTGTCAAAAGGGACCACACGCCCCCGCGATTCCCAATGATGCAGGTAAATCCCGGAGACCACCTTGGGGGTTCCGTTTCCGTCGTAGGCGATGCAAGGTGCGAATCGCCCCGCCGACACTTCTGCCGCACTCTGGGAAATCGCCGCCCAAAGAGCTTGCGAGAAGGCTCCACGATTGTCCTCGGATGCCCGCTTTAGGGCCCGGTGCATCCACTCCTCGGCCGCCGCCGGCCCGATGCCTTGATACCGGCCCATCAAATCTTTCGCGGTCAAATTCGCCCCCCGGGAACCCACCCAGCGAAAAAATCCCTCCCAGGTCTCCTCCCGAGGGTCGATTTTATGTTGTTCCGGAGGCGGAATGTAGGGGCGGCCGGGCAGCACCAGCCGATGTCGGCTTATCCCCGGGCTGACGCGAACAATCGCGTCCACCACCCGGCCCCGGGCCGGCCCTTCCTCTCCCCGGATTTCGTCATCTTCGTGAGCCACCAGGATGATATTGCTGTGGCGGCCCATGATCTCCACCACCACATCGTACCACTCGGGGTCGCCTAGGTCACTGCGACTCTCGACCCCGATCCGCACGATCCGCTCCATGCCCACCTGCCGGATGTACCGGACGCGCCCGCCTTCGAGGCGGCGCCGGGCAAGGGCCAGGAAAGGGGAGGGATCACCAGAGGACGGCGGGCGTTCGCCTTCCACTGTGTGGAGACGGGCCGCCCCGGCGTCAGCGCTGATCCGGAGGCGGATCGACCGCCCAGGCAGGCGTATGCGAATCTCTAAATCCCGATCCTCCGGTTGATAGAGGCGCTCGATGCGACCGTCTTCAAGAATCTGGATCTCAGTCAGGATGCCCGCCAGGGTCAGACCGTCCACAGCCACCGCCATCTCCTCCTATCGATAACAGCACCAGTATAGGAATCTATTCGGGCTGCCGTCAAATCCCCCCACCGTCATGGACGGACCTGACAAGGCATAGACATCGTCTAGGTGACAGACCTGGAGGACGGAAAAGGGGTGGCGATGTGGAAAAAGTCTATTGGCACACCGTGGACGGAGAAACGGCGCTGGCTCTGCTGGGGTCGTCGTCAGAGGGCCTGGATGAGGAGGAGGCTGGACGCCGCCTTCGAGAGTACGGGCCGAATCGAATTGAAGAAGGGAAAAAACTGTCGCCTCTGGGGATTTTCCTCAATCAATTTCGGGATTTCATGGTTTTGGTGCTTTTGGCGGCCACGCTGATTTCCGGGTTGCTCGGAGAATACACCGATGCGGTGGCCATCATCGCCATTATTATCGTCAATGGAATCCTGGGTTTTGTTCAGGAATTTCGGGCGGAAAAATCCCTGGCCTCCCTGCGGGAGCTCACGGCTCCCACGGCCCATGTGCTGAGGGGCGGGAAAAAGTGGATCATCCCTGCCGCCGACCTGGTGCCAGGGGATATCGTGTTTCTCGAAGCCGGGGACCGGGTGCCCGCCGATCTGCGGCTCTTGCAGGGTCAGGGCCTCGAGATCGAAGAGTCATCCCTGACCGGGGAATCGGTTCCGGTCCGAAAGACTTTCGGGCCCCTGGAGGAAGAACACTTGTCACTGGGCGATCGCAAGAACATGGCCTACATGGGCACCCTCGTTACCCGGGGCAAGGCCATGGCCGTTGTCATCGCCACCGGCATGCAGACGGAAATGGGGCTCATTGCCGATCTGATCCAGCAGTCTGAAGACACCCAAACGCCTCTGCAGCGCCGTCTCGACCAACTCGGAAAAATTCTCGTGTGGGTGGCGCTCGGTGTCACGGCTTTGGTGGTGGTCATCGGCATCTCCCGGGGACATGACGTATACAACATGTTTCTCGCCGGGGTGAGCCTTGCTGTAGCGGTGATTCCCGAAGGTCTCCCCGCCATCGTCACCATTGCCCTGGCCCTCGGGGTCCAGCGCATGATTCGGCGCCGGGCCATCGTGCGGCGACTCCCGGCCGTGGAGACGCTGGGGTGCGCCACGGTGATCTGTTCGGACAAAACCGGAACCCTCACCCAAAACAAGATGACCGTCCAGGGCCTGTGGGTCGGCGGTACCCGCCTGGCGGTGAGCGGAGTCGGGTACACGCCAGAAGGGAAGTTCTTTAAAGGCGAGCACGTGGTGAACCCAAAGACCCACCCGGATCTGAAGAAACTTTTGGAAATCGCCGTCCTATGCAATAATTCCGAGCTGATCGAGGAGCCCAAAGCGCCGGAGGGATGGACGATTCACGGGGATCCCACCGAAGGGGCGCTTCTGGTCCTCGCCGGCAAAGCGGACATTTGGAGCGATGTCCTTGCGGCAAAATACGAAAAAGTCCTGGAAAACCCCTTTGACTCCAATCGCAAAATGATGTCGGTGGTGGTCCGGCAGACCGGTGAGGAAGAATCTTACCTGCTGATGGCCAAAGGGGCCCCGGATGTCCTGTTGGACCGCTGTGATTTTATTTTGTGGAACGGCCGGGTGACGGCCCTGACGGCCGCCCATCGCCGGGAAATCCTCTCCATGAACGCAGAGATGGCGGGGACGGCTATGCGGAACTTGGCCTTTGCCTATCGGCCCCTTCAACAGGCTCAAGTGCGGCGGGAGGAGAATCAACAAGAGACGGAGATGGTGTTTGTCGGCCTGGCGGGCATGATCGATCCCCCGAGAGAAGAGGTTTTCCAGGCGATTCAGATCTGTCGCCGGGCGGGGATCCGGACGGTGATGATCACCGGCGACCATCAGGCCACCGCCGAAGCCATCGCCCGGCGCCTGGGCATCCTCCCGAAGAATGGGTTGACGGTCAGCGGGGCGGATCTTTACAATATGTCCGACAAGCAATTGGCGGAGCGCGCGGATCGGATCTATGTGTATGCCCGGGTTTCGCCCGAACACAAATTGCGCATTGTGAAAGCCCTTCAAGCCCGGGGCCATGTGGTGGCGATGACCGGGGACGGGGTCAACGACGCCCCGGCGATCAAGGCGGCGGATATCGGTGTGGCCATGGGGAGAGGGGGAACGGACGTCGCCAAGGAGGCTTCGTCGTTGATCCTCGCCGATGATAACTTCGCCACTATTGTAGCGGCGGTGGAGGAAGGCCGGGGGATTTACGACAATATCCGCAAGTTTGTCCGTTATCTTTTGTCTTGCAACGTCGGGGAGATCGTCACCTTGTTCACGGCGATGCTGGTGGGTCTGCCCCTCCCCTTGGTGCCGATCCAGATTCTGTGGGTGAATTTGGTGACCGACGGCCTCCCGGCCATTGCCCTCGGGGTGGATCCCCCGGAAGGAGATCTCATGGAACGGCCGCCCCGGGATGTGAAGGAGAGTATATTTGCCGGGGGGTTGGGTTTTAAAATTATTAGCCGCGGTTTGTTCATCGGCCTGGCGGCCTTAGCGGTGTTTTGGCTGGAGTGGCGGTCGGCCCCGGATGCTCTCTCGAAAGCGCAAACGATGGCTTTTTGTACCTTGGTGATGTCCCAGCTCGTTCACGTCTTCGACTGTCGCAGCGTGGATCAAGGTATTTTTTCGAGGAATATCTTTGGAAATCCGTGGTTGGTGGCGGCGGTGCTGTCCTCGGTGGCGCTCATGGTGCTGGTCCTGTACACGCCGGCCCTGCAACCGGTATTCCGGACGGTGCCCCTCGGAATTTCGGACTGGGTGACCATTCTGGTGGCGGCGGCGATTCCGACCTTTGCCCTGAACCTCCGCAGCCTGTCCCGACCCGCCCGGTCCCGGTTGAGCCCGAGCCGGGGATAGGAGGCTTCTCAGTTGAAATTTGTCAAGATGCATGGCCTTGGAAACGATTTTGTTGTGGTGGAAGGTCACGCCTTGCCGGTGGATCCGGGGGCCCTGGCTCGGAATTGGTGCGACCGCCATTTCGGCATTGGCGCGGATGGGTTGGTGTTTGTGCTTCCGTCGGACCGGGCAGATGTGCAGATGCGAATTTTTAATGCCGACGGGTCTGAAGCGGAACAGTGCGGCAATGCCGTGCGATGCGTGGGGAAATACGCCTTTGAACGGGGATTGGTCCGACGCCGGGATCTCGTGGTGGAAACGTTGGCCGGACTGCAGCGCATCGTGCTCGGAGGCAACGGTTCCCGGGTGGAAGAAGTCACCGTGGACATGGGCGAGCCGATTCTTGAGCCGGGCCGGATACCCGTGGCATTGGCCGAGGGCGGCACTCCCTCGGGGAGGGTGGAGGCGGCCGGGCGGGAATGGGCGTTTACGGCAGTGTCCATGGGTAATCCCCATGCGGTCATTTTCGTGGATGATGTGGAAGGCACGGATGTGCGAGGCGTGGGGTCGGAGGTCGAGACGAACCCCCTGTTCCCGAATCGAGTGAACGTGGAATTCGTCGAGACTCTGGATCCTGGGGAGATTCGGCTGCGGGTGTGGGAGCGGGGATGTGGAGAAACTTTGGCTTGTGGGACCGGGGCCTGTGCCGCCGTGGTGGCCGGGGTGCTGGAAGGTCGATCCGGCCGGAAGGTTCAGGTGCATTTGCCCGGCGGCACGCTGAAGATCGAGTGGGCTGAGGATGGTCGGGTGTACATGACGGGGCCTGCGGTAGAGGTGTTTCGGGGGGAAATTGGACAGCCGGACTAAGGTGCCAAGATGGGTCGAAAAGTTCGCCGCACGGGGTCCGCGGATGTTGGCCGCGGGCTTTTTTCATGGCGTTCCTTCCAAGTGAAGGGATCCTTATCGAAAAGCCTCCCGCTTCGCGTTCCTCGCAGGAGCCTGAGATCCGGTGGATCATAGCTGATGGATTTTGTCAAGGGCCGTATGCGTGCATAGCTTTGCAAAGCCGGCAGTGAGGTGGCCTGTTGTCTGTGGTTCCCAGGTTGAAGTAGAATGGAGTGTGAAAAAGGGGTGGCGATGTGCTGAAAAGCATGACCGGGTATGGACGGGGAACCGGCCAAGGGGCCGGATACACGGTGGGAGTAGAGATTCGTTCGGTGAATCACCGATTTCGTGAGATCGCGATCCGTGGGCCCCGCGAGTGGCTCGCTCTGGAGGATGATCTCCGCCGGGCAGTGGCCCGAGAGATCTCCCGGGGCCGGGTTGACGTATACATATCCGTTCTACCGGATCCAACCGTGGGGGACCCGGCGATTCTCGACATCGCCCTCGCCCGGGCGGTGAAAAAAGCCGGAGATGCCCTGGCGGCGGACTTAGGCTTTCCCGACGGGATTAGCCTGCGGGATATTTTGGCGATACCGGGGGTGGTTCGCCCCCAGGAGGCGGCCGTCGATCCGGAGGTGGCCCGCCCGGTTGTGAAACGGGCCTTGGATGCCGCGCTGAGGATGCTGGCTACAGCCCGGCGCCGGGAGGGTGAGCGGTTGGAAGAGGATGCCCGGCACCGCTTCTCCCATCTCAGCCGACTGGTGGAAGAGATCGGTCTGCTGGCCGCGGAGGTCCCCAAGGAGTATCGGCGGCGCTTGGAGGAGAAGATGCAAGAATGGAATCTCCCGGGGGTTGTGGATGCCGGACGGATTGCGGTGGAGGTGGCGATGCTGGCCGATCGAGCGAGCATAGAGGAGGAGATCGTCCGGCTCTCCAGTCACCTGGGTCAATTCGAAGCGGCCTTGGGCAGCCGAGAAGCTGTGGGGCGGCGGTTAGATTTTTTATTGCAAGAGATGTTTCGGGAGTTCAATACGATTGGGGCCAAAGCGTGTAGCGCCGAGATTGCCCTGCGGGTGGTGGACGCGAAAACGGTTCTCGAACAGTTGCGGGAACAGGTGCAGAACGTCGAGTGACCCCGATTCGTATGGCTGGGAGGAATGCGGAGTGAGTATTCGATTGATCAATATTGGGTTTGGCAATATCGTATCCGCCAACCGGATTGTATCCATCGTCAGCCCTGAGTCAGCCCCGATTAAGCGCATCATTCAGGAAGCCAGGGATCGGGGAATGCTGATTGACGCCACCTACGGCCGTCGAACCCGGGCGGTGATTATTACCGACAGCGACCATATCATTCTGTCTGCCGTGCAGCCGGAAACGGTGGCCCACCGTTTAGTGGCTAGGGATGCGGCGGCGGAAGAGGAGGAATAACGCCACGGCCATGGATCAGGGGAAGACGATGGATCGGCCCGAGGGACTCCTGGTCGTCCTGTCGGGTCCTTCGGGTGCGGGCAAGGGAACCGTCTGCACCGCATTGCGCGAACACCTGCCTGCGATGAAATATTCGGTATCGGTCACTACGCGGGCGCCCAGGCAAGGGGAGCAGGAAGGGGTTAACTATTTCTTCCGATCCCGGCAGGAATTCGAACGCATGATTCGGGATGGCGAATTACTGGAATGGGCCGAGGTGTACGGGAACTACTACGGCACGCCGCGGCAATACGTGGAAGACCAACTGCGGGCGGGGCTCGATGTGCTTTTAGAAATCGATATCCAGGGGGCTCGCAAGGTCAAGGAGCAGTTCCCCCGGGGGGTGTTTGTGTTTTTGCTCCCTCCTTCGGTACGGGAATTGAAAAATCGGATTCTTGGCCGGGGTTCGGAGACGGCCGAGAGTTTCCGGCTGCGCTTTGGGGCGGTTTCGGACGAAATTCGACAGTTGTGGGAGTATGATTACGTGGTCATTAACGACGAGGTTGAACTGGCCTGCCACCGCATCCAATCGATTATCGTCGCAGAACACCACAGCGTTCGGCGCAACCGGAAATTTTACGAATCGTGGATTGAAAGGGGGATTGCAGATGCTGTATCCATCCATCGATCAACTGATGACAAAGGTAGAAAGTAAATACGCCCTGGTGGTGGCGGCAGCCCGCCGTGCCAGGCGGCTCCAGGAAGGGGCGCGTTCTCTTGTGTCAGTTCCTTCCGGGAAAGTCGTCTCGGTGGCGTTGTTTGAGATCGCCGCGGATAAGGTAAAATGCGTGCTGTCCAAGTAATGGGGCGAGGGAACAACCGATGGGGTTGTTCTTTTTTCTCGGGAGGGGAACAGGGTGAAAGACCGTGAGATCATCGTTGGGGTGACTGGAGGCATCGCCGCTTACAAGTCGGCAGCCCTGTGCAGTCGTCTCGTGAAATCCGGCGCCAGGGTTCACGTCATTCTAACCGAAGGGGCCGCGAAGTTCATCACACCCCTTACGTTCCAAAGCATTACGAAACACCCCGTGGCGGTGGACGTATTCGACGAGACGGATCCTTCGGTGATCCAGCACATTCACCTGGCGGATTTGGCGGATGTGTTCGTGGTGGCGCCGGCAACAGCCGACATTCTCGCAAAAGCCGCTTGGGGGCTGGCGGATGACATGCTGTCCACCACGCTGCTCGCCACGAGGTCTCCGGTCATCTTCGCCCCGGCGATGAACGTTCACATGTTTGGCCACCCTGCTGTCCAAGAAAATATCGCCCGTCTCCGGGCCCGGGGCTGTGTCATCGTCGACCCTGGGGAGGGCCCTCTGGCCTGTGGGTATACCGGGAAGGGCCGCATGGCGGAACCCGATGAGATCGTCGAAGTCGTGGAGGCCGTTTTAAACCGCCGCCGGGACTTTGCGGACGTCCGCGTGTTGGTGACTGCCGGTGCCACTTGGGAGCCCTTTGATCCCGTCCGGATACTGTCCAACCGCTCCACCGGCAAAATGGGCTATGCCGTGGCGGAAGCGGCCCGGGATCGGGGGGCAACCGTGACCCTAGTGGCAGGGCCGGGAGAGCTCCGCTCCCCGGAGGGGGTTCGCCTCATCCGGGTCGAGACGGCCCTGGAGATGCGGGACGCTGTTCTTGCAAACCTTCCGATGCATGATGTTTTAATCAAGGCCGCGGCGGTGTCAGATTATCGGCCGGCGGTGGTTCATCCCTCGAAGGTCAAAAAGACGGAAGGGCCACTCACCGTGGAGTTGGTCCGCAACCCGGATATCCTGATGGAAGTATCCAGGCACCGTCGACCGGATCAGGTGATCGTCGGTTTTGCCGCGGAAACGGAAGATGTAGAGAAAAACGCTCTGGAAAAGTTAAGACGCAAGAGCCTCGACTACATCGTCGCCAATG
Organism: Kyrpidia sp.; assembly: GCF_023512215.1. Taxonomy (NCBI): domain Bacteria; kingdom Bacillati; phylum Bacillota; class Bacilli; order Caryophanales; family Alicyclobacillaceae; genus Kyrpidia; species Kyrpidia sp. Next base: position 31,051 of record NZ_JAILZZ010000014.1, read on the forward strand.
ATGTCTCCATGGCCGGGGCGGGGTTTGCCGTCGATACGAATATTGTGACGATCTACGGCCGGGACGGTACCGCTTTGGCGCTTCCTCCGCTGTCGAAACGGGAGGTGGCAGATCGCCTCTTGGACGTGATTCGGGACACCCGGGGCAAGGTGGGGGCAGGATCGTGATTGCCGTTGAAGTGTTGACAGAACTCCGGGTCCAGGCGGTGGACCGGACGTTTACGTACCGGGTGCCTGAATCCCTGAAGTCTTGGGCGCTTCCGGGTGCCCGGGTGTTGGTCCCCTTCGGGCGGCGGTCGGTGATGGGAATTATCGTGGAGCGGACCGATCCGCAGCTCGCGGAGTCCCTGTCCGGACTCAAGCCGATCCGGGACGTGCTGGACACGGAACCGGTGGTGCCCCGGGATCTTCTCGAACTCGCCGAGTGGCTTTCCGAACGGTATCTATGTACCCGATCCGCGGCCTTCCGCACGGTGTTGCCGCCCGGGGCCTTTGGAAAGGTGAACCGGTATTACGAACCGGGACCCGGAGCCGGAGAGGCGGCCCATATCGCCGGAGTTGGCGGCGGGGTGATGGGGCGTTTGGCCCGTAGGCCCCTGTCCAGGGAGCAGCTCTTGGCGGCCTTGGGCGGTGACCTGGGCACCCTGAGAACGGGGCTTGCCAGGGGATGGTGGGTGGAACGGACCGAGGGCCAAGTGGTCGGACCGAAAACGGTCCAGGTGGCCGTCCCTGTCTTGGATAAGAAATCCCTCCAAGAGGCCGCTGAGAGGATGCGCGGTCGGGCGCCTCGGCAAGCAGAGCTTTTGACTTGGTGGCTCTCCCGGGATCTCGACCCTCTCCCCGTCGGGGAGATGGCCCGGTTGTCCGGTGTCAGCCGGGAGGCGGTGAGCGGACTGGTCAAGCGCGGCCTGGTGCAGTTGGAGTCCCGGGCGATCCGGAGGGACCCGGGATCGGGCCGCGACCCGGGGTGGGATACCGGGGAGAGGCCGGAGTTGAATGAAGATCAGCGCCGGGCCTTGGCAGCGATTGTGACCCAGATGGAGGCGCCGGATCATAGGCCGGTGTTATTGTACGGGGTGACGGGCAGCGGGAAGACCGAGGTGTACCTTCGGGCGATGGAAGAGGCGCTTCGCCGGGGGCGCCGGGCCATCGTGTTGGTGCCGGAGATCGCTTTGACCCCACAGACCGTGGCGCGGTTCCGGGGTCGATTCGGGGAGCAGGTGGCGGTTTTGCACAGTCGTTTGTCCCCGGGGGAGCGCCACGACGAGTGGATGCGGCTCCGGCGCGGGGAGGCGTCCGTGGCCGTCGGGGCGCGGTCGGCGATTTTTGCTCCGGTGGACCACCTGGGTCTGGTCGTCATGGACGAAGAGCACGAGGTGTCGTATAAACAAGAGGAGTCCCCCCGTTATGTGACCCGGGAGGTGGCCTGGAAGCGGGCGGCCCAGCACGGAGCCGTGTTGGTGCTGGGCAGTGCTACGCCATCCCTGGAGGCGATTCATTTAGTGGAACGGGGACGAGCCGTGTCGACCTCGCTGAAAGAGCGGGTGGGCGGGCGCCCCCTCCCGGAGTGCGTGGTGGTGGACATGCGCCGGGAACTTCGGGAGGGGAATCGCTCGATGTTTAGCCGTCGACTCCAGCGGGAGATGGCGGAACGGCTGGACCGGGGCGAGCAGGCGGTTATCCTTATGAACCGCCGGGGCTACAGCACTTTCGTGTTGTGCCGGGCTTGTGGTCACGTCATGCGCTGTCCCCACTGCGATATCTCTTTGACGTACCACCGGTCCGGGGAAGATTTGCGGTGCCACTACTGTGGGTATACCACTCCCTACGTGGAGACGTGCCCCAACTGCGGGTCGCCGTACATCCGGTATTTTGGCACTGGGACCCAAAGGGTGGAGGAAGAACTGCGGCATCTCTTTCCCACGGCCGAAATTGTCCGAATGGATGTGGACACGACCCGGCGCAAAGGGGCCCATGAAGAGCTCTTGGGTCGTTTCGCCCGGGGAGAGGCGAACATACTCCTCGGGACGCAAATGATCGCCAAAGGTCTCGATTTTCCCAATGTTGGACTGGTGGGCGTCATTTCTGCCGATACGTCCCTGCATGTGCCCGATTTTCGTGCAGCGGAACGCACCTATCAACTGCTCGTCCAGGTGGCGGGGCGGTCCGGCCGGGGGGACACTCCGGGGATCACGGTCATCCAAACCTACAATCCGGACCATTACGCCATCCGGGCGGCGGCGGACCAACAGCCCCGGGTGTTCTACCTCCGAGAGCTGGCCGGCCGGCGCGCCGGGGATTACCCCCCTTTCTCGGAGCTCGCGGTTTGGCGGACAGGACACCCCGAGGCCGATCGAGCGGCCCGGGCGGCGGGCAGCATCGAACGCCGGCTGAAAGAAGTCATGCCCCCCGGGGCGGGTCGGGTGCTTCGGGCTGGCCCGGCCCCTCTGGGACGCCTGCGGGGTTTGTACCGCCACCAGGTGGTGGTGAAATATCGCCAATGGTCGGACGTGGCGGAGGCGTTTCGAGAAGTGTGGCGGGAATCGGCGGGACTGTGCGATCCCGAAGGATCGGTAAGCGTGGACGTGGCGGCCCAGATGTTGTTGTAGCGGTCTTGTAGCGGGGGCGCATCCCGGTTGGGGTCGCGCCGTTAAAGGAGTGAGTTTCAGTGGCGATACGAATCATCCGTTTGCAAGGGGATCCGATACTGCGAGAAAAGGCTAAGCCGGTCAGCAAGGTCACCCCGAACATTCAGCGGCTGATCGACGACATGGCGGACACGATGTACGATGCCGAAGGAATCGGCCTGGCGGCTCCCCAAGTGGGAATTCTGAAGCGGGTCATCGTCGCAGATATTGGCGAGGGCCTGCTCGGGTTGGTGAATCCGGAGGTCGTATTAGAGGAAGGCGAACAGACCGGGCCAGAGGGTTGCTTGAGTATCCCCGGCGTCCAGGCGGATGTCACCCGGGCTCATCATGTGATCGTGCGGGCCCAGGATCGGAACGGGGAACCCCTCGTGGTGGACGCCGAGGGACTCCTGGCCCGCTGTTTGCTCCACGAAATCGACCACCTAGACGGGATTCTTTTTCTCGACCGGGTGACCGATCCGCGTTCCATCCGGAGGGTCGAAACGTGACCAACGTATTGTTCATGGGCACGCCGGAGTTTGCCGTTCCCTCCCTGAGGGCGTTGGTCAAGGCGGGGTGGAACGTGGGGGCGGTGGTGACCCGCCCAGACCGCCCGGTGGGGCGCCGTCAGGTCCCCTCGCCGCCGGCGGTCAAGCGCGCCGCCGAGGAACTGGGTCTCCCCGTTTGGCAACCCGAACGGGTGAAAGACGAGGAGTTTTTAAGGCGGGTTCGGGACCTGGCCCCAGAGGTGGCGGTGACCGCCGCCTATGGGCGGATCCTTCCTCAAGAACTGCTCGACCTGCCACCCCGGGGATGTTTGAACATCCACGCGTCCCTGCTGCCCAAATACCGCGGGGCTGCGCCGATACAGCGGTGCTTGATGGACGGACAGGACCGGACGGGCATCACCATCATGAAAATGGTACAAGCTTTGGACGCGGGGCCGATTGTCTATCAGGAAGAACTGGCGGTGGGCGAGGAGGATGACGCCGGCACATTGACCGAGCGCCTGGCCGACTTGGGGGCGCGGCTCCTGGTGAACGTGCTGCCGAGATGGTTGGCCGGGGAAATCGAACCCCGGGAACAGGACGAATCTTTGGCCACTTATGCACCTCCCCTTTGCCGGGAGGACGAGAAGATCGACTGGTCGCAAGCGGCCCTGGCGATCCACAACCGAATTCGGGCTCTGCGCCCGTGGTCGGGTGGTTATACCCTCCACCGGGGCAAGGTGTTGAAAATTTGGCGGACGACCGTTGAGGCGCGGACCGGGGGTTTCGGCACACCCGGTGAGATCCTAGCTGTGGACCGGAGCGGAGTGTTGGTGGCAGCAGGGGCGGGAGCCCTGTGGCTGCACCAGGTTCAGCCCGAAGGCAAGAATCGGATGGAGGCGGAAGCGTGGGCGCGGGGAAGGCGCATCGAAACTGGGGAGTCCCTGGGGACGTGAGCCCGGATGCCCGGGCGACGAATTCTGTGCGAGACCTGCAGCGCCGGGTTTCGGGAAGGGCAGGGGCAGTATCACCCGCCCGGCGGGGGGCTTTTGAAGTCCTGCTTCTTGTGGAAGAGCGGCGGGCCTACAGCCACATCGCTTTAAGGCAGGTGTTAAACCGCCTGGGTGCGGACCGGAGGGACAGCGCCCTGGCTACGGAGATTGTTCAGGGCACGTTGCGGTGGCAGCAATGGTTAGATGAACAGATCAATGCCAAGTCCCGAATCCCCATTACTCGCCTTGATGCCGTCGTCCGGGTCACGCTGCGAATGGCGGTCTATCAGTTATATAAACTGCGCCACTGTGCCCCTCACGCCGTGGTGCACGATGCAGTCGAATTGGTCAAAGGCACTCAGCCCCGGGCCGCGAGTTATGTGAACGGTGTGTTGCGAGCCTTGGAGCGCCAACAGGAAACGCCTCCCCAACCCCGGGCCGCAGGATCCTGGGAAGATCCTGGGAACCCGGAAGAGGTGGCTCGGCGCACCTCCCATCCGACGTGGATGGTGGAACGCTGGTGGTCGTGGCTCGGCCCAGAAGCGACGATCGCCCTTTGTCAAAGCAACAACGAACCGCCGCCTCTCGCCCTTCGGGTAAACCTTTGGCGCTCATCCGTCGCTGAGGTTATGGAGTCGGTCAGGGAAGCAGGGGGGGAAGGGCGGCCGTCGCCGGTGATCCCCGGAGTCCTGCGGGTCAGCGGGGTGGACGTTTCCCGTCTGTCCACCTTTCAGTCCGGTGCTTGCAGCGTGCAGGATGAGAGCGCCACCCTGGCCGCCTGGACATTGCAACCCGAGCCCGGGGGGGAGGTTCTGGACCTGTGTGCCGCCCCCGGGGGAAAATCTGCGCATCTAGCCGAGTGGATGAAGGGCACCGGGCGGGTTACCGCAGTGGATATCCATCCTCATAAAATCCCTTTGATCGAGCAGACCGCCCGACGCCTGGGATTGCCAAACGTTCATCCGGTGTGTGCCGATGGGAGAGATGCCCCGTCCCTCGGGATTTTTGACGCCGCCTTGGTGGATGCTCCCTGTAGCGGCCTCGGGGTTTTGCGACGGCGGCCGGAGTTAAAATGGCGCCGGCGCCCCGAAGACATTCAGGACCTGGTCAAACTGCAGGGCGAGTTGCTGGCGGCCGCAGCCAGGGCCGTGCGGCCGGACGGAATATTGGTCTACGCGACCTGTACCGTCTGTGAAGCAGAAAATGATGGGGTCGTGGAGGCTTTTCTGGCAGGGCCCGAGGGAGCGGACTTTGATCTCGAAGACCCGGCAGCCCTCTGGCCGGACCCCCTCGGCCAAATGACGTTTTCCACTCGGTTTGGTCGCCAGATTCTTCCGTTTCATTTTGGAGGGGACGGTTTCTATTATGCTCGACTCCGCCGAAAACCCTCGGGGGCACAAAGGGGGATCCGCCGTGACTGAACAGAACACCCAGAGCAAAGGCCGAGAGCCGTGGATTCACTTGTATGGTCTGACGCTGGCTGAGCTCCGGACGTGGCTTGAAGAACAGGGTGAGCCGGGGTACCGGGCCGCGCAACTGTTCGATTGGATGTATAAAAAGCGCGTGACGAGCGTGGATGCGATGACCAATCTACCCAAGGCCCTGCGAAATGTGATTCGGGAGAGGGCCCGGCTCGTGACCATGGAGGAACTGACCCGTCAGGTGTCGAAAAAGGATGGGACGACAAAATTCCTTTTTCGCCTATTCGACGGGGCGACGGTGGAAACGGTGCTCATGCGCCATTCTTATGGCAATAGCGTGTGTGTTTCCTCTCAGGTAGGCTGTCATATGGGTTGTCAGTTCTGCGCATCGACTTTGGGCGGGCTGGTTCGGAACTTGGAAGCCGGGGAGATGGTGGAACAGGTTCTCGCGTGCCAGCGCATGCTCGATCAGGAGGGGCAGCGGGTCTCCTCCGTGGTGGTGATGGGGTCGGGAGAACCTCTGGAGAATTATGGGGCCACCCTTCGCTTTATCCGTTTGATCACCGCCGATGAGGGACTGCGCATCGGGCAGCGACATATTACCGTCTCCACGAGTGGCATGGTGCCCGCCATCCGGAAGTTGGCGGAGGAGCGCCTTCAGATCACTTTGGCGGTATCGCTGCACGCCCCGAATGACGAGGTGCGCAGTCGCCTGATGCCCATCAACCGCGCCTACCCCATCGCCGTCTTGTTGGAGGCCTGCCGGGAGTATTGGGAAAAGACCGGGAGACGCCTGACCTTTGAGTATGCCCTCATCGGTGGAATCAACGATCGACTGGATCAGGCGGATGAATTGGCGGATCGGCTCAGGGGTTTGCCGTGTCATGTGAACCTCATTCCGGTCAATTACGTACCGGAGCGCCGGTTCGACCGGACCCCGCGCCGGCAGGTGGAAGCGTTTCGCGAGCGGTTGGAGCGGCACGGGATTTCTTGCACCGTGCGCCGAGAGATGGGTGCGGATATCGCGGCGGCCTGTGGGCAGTTGCGGGCGGGTTATGAGTTGACGGAGGCGTAGGGGAAAGCGGGAAGAGGTGTCCGTATGCAGGTGGAAGTCGCGGCCAGGTCCCACGTGGGCTTGGTGCGCTCGATCAATCAGGATGGGTATGCCATCCACATGGATTTAGAACCTTTAAAAGCGGCCCTCCTAGCCGATGGCATGGGCGGCCACCGGGCAGGGGAGGTGGCGAGCCAGTTGGCCATCGACGTGATCGGCCGCCAACTCCACAGCTCGACCGGTCCGGCGGGGCAACGTTTACTCGAGGCCATCCGGGAGGCGAACCGGGTGGTTTACGAGCGGTCCCACGATCCTTCCGCCACAGACTTGGCGGGTATGGGCACCACTGTGGTGGCCGCCCTGTTTGACGAGCGGGAGATCTGGGTGGGTCACATCGGTGACAGTCGGGCCTACCTGATCGCCGGGGCAGCTATCCGCCAGTTGACCGATGATCACTCTTTGGTGAACGAGTTGCGCAAAAGCGGGGAATTGAGCGAGGCAGAAAGCCGGGTTCACCCGAGGCGCAACGTGTTGACCCGGGCCCTGGGCATGGAACCCCGGGTTGAAGTGGATATCGCCCGGGTTTCCTGGGAAGCGGGCGGCATCTTGCTCCTTTGCTCCGATGGGCTGTCCAATATGGTGGAAGAGGGCGAGATTCTGGAGACGATGCGGGTCGGGACGGTCCCGCTTGAAGGGCGGCTCGATCGTTTGATCGAAGCGGCCCTGGGAAGGGGCGGACCCGACAACATTACGGTGGTGGCGGTGGAGCATGGGGCGCCCGGGGAGCGGGGGGATCGCCTTTGATCGGACGCTTGCTGGGTGGTCGATATCAGATTGAACAGGCGGTGGGCGGAGGCGGTATGTCGGTGGTGTACCGGGCACTGGACACCGTCCTCGGGCGCCGGGTGGCTGTCAAGGTATTGCGCAGCCAATTCGGCGACGATGCGGATTTTATCCGCCGTTTTCGCCGGGAGGCTCAGGCGGCCGCTTCATTATCCCATCCGAATATCGTGAATATCTTCGACGTAGGAACTGACGGGGACGATCATTTTATCGTCATGGAGTACGTCGAAGGTCATACCCTTAAAGAGTGGATCCAACAGCGGGGCCCCCTGCCGGTGGAAGAAGTGGTGGAGATCGGAAGACAGGTGTGCGCGGCCCTGGCCCATGCCCACGATCGCGGCATCGTCCATCGAGACATCAAACCCCATAATATTTTGATCACCGATGCCCGGGTTGTCAAAGTGACCGATTTCGGCATCGCCCGGGCAATCACGGCCAACACGATTACCTATGCGGGATCGGTGATCGGGTCTGTGCATTATTTTTCACCCGAACAAGCCCGGGGAGAGATGACTGATATTAAATCAGACATTTATTCCCTGGGGGTCGTGTTATACGAGATGGTCACCGGCCATCTGCCTTTTTCCGGGGATTCGCCCATCAGTGTGGCCTTGAAGCACGTGCGGGAACCCTTGGTGGAGCCTCGCCAGCTCAATCCCGGAATTCCCCAAAGTATGGAGAACGTGATTCTGCGCGCCATGGCCAAAAATCCGCTGGATCGGTATGATTCAGTTAAAGAAATGGCGGAGGATCTCGATGTCGTCCTCGAACTGAGGGATGTCCCGAAATTCGTTCCCCAGCACGGCGACGGTCAGTCCGAGGAGACGCGATTGTACACACCGGTGTCCGGCGCCGAGAACAATGCTGATCGAAAGGCGGCGGACGAGGCGGCCAAGCCCCGGCGTCGAGGCTGGTTCTATGTGAAACGGGCGGCATTGTGGACGCTGGCGGTGCTTCTCGTCATGGCGGTGCTGGGGGTTGGGGCGTATTACGCATTTACAACCTGGATGCGGGTGCCCGACGTCACCATGCCGAATGTTGTGGGGAAACCTTACGCCGATGCGGTGACCCAACTCACACAAAGCGGATTTTCTCAAAATAACATCCAACGGGTGGACATGCCGAGCAATGCGGTGCCTCCTGGAGCGGTGTTCAAACAAGATCCCGATGCTGGAATTACGGTGAAAGCGAACCGCTCCATTACCTTGTGGGTGAGCATCGGCCAGGAAACCGTGGCTATGCCGGCGGTGGAAAACATGCCGCTCTCCCAGGCGAAACAACTGCTTAAACAAAACGGGATTCCGGATTCTCAGATCGCGGTGAATTATGAGTACAGCGACCAGCCGAAAGACACGGTGATCCGGCAATATCCCCGGGAAGAAGTGGCGGTGGTCCCCGGGAAGGACCAAGTACAACTCGTGGTCAGCCAGGGGCCCCAATTGGTGACCGTGCCAAATGTGGTGGGCAGCACGGAACAAGATGCCCGGCAGCAGTTGACGGCAGCCGGGTTGACCGTGGGCAAAGTCCAAACCCAGCCCGATTATAAAGCGCCGAGCGGCGTGGTGATTCAGCAGGCGCCTTACAAGCCCGGAGACCAGGTCCCCAAGGGCCGGGCGGTGGATTTGTGGGTTTCCAGCGGTTATCCCCAAGATGCGAAAACCGCGGTGTTTCCGGTGGTGGTGGCCATCCCGGCCGGTCATTCGCCCGTTCAGGTGAAGATTGTGGTCACGGACGCCCGAGGGGCCAATCAAACGGTGGTCTCGGAGACGACATCGGTGAGTAAAGTGTATCCGGTGCAGGTGGTTCTCAGCCCAGATACGGGCGCGGATATCAAGTGGTACGTGGATGGACAGCAACAGGGCGAAAAAGTGATCCCTTACAATGGAACGTAGCAGGAAGAGGGGGGAGAGCGGCGTGCCGGAAGGGGCACAGGGCCGGATTGTCCGGGTGGTGGCCGGATTCTACGACGTAGATCTCGAAGGGCGAACGGTGCGCTGCCGCGCCCGGGGTGTCCTGAAGAAGCGGGGGATTCATCCCGTGGTCGGAGATGCGGTGCGGGTCCGTTTGTCCGGGCCCTCCGAGGGCGTGGTGGAGGACGTGCTGTCTCGGACAAACGTCTTGGTCCGCCCCCCAGTGGCGAACGTGGACCTGGCTGTACTGGTCTTTTCCATCCGGGAACCCGATCTGAATCGCCACCTGCTCGACCGCCTGCTCGTGTCTGTGGAGTTGCAAAACATCCCCGCTTTGCTGTGCTGGAGTAAAGCGGACCTCCTTCAGGACCGGTCCGATTTTGAAAGGGAGGTGTCGGTATACGGGCGGTTGGGGTACCCGACCCTGTTCGCGTCCTCCCTGACCGGGGAGGGTATCGATGCCCTACGCACCTGGTTGCGGGGAAAGGTGAGCGTCCTCGCCGGTCAGTCCGGAGTGGGCAAATCCAGTTTGATTAACGCTCTGCGTCCCGGGTTGAATCGGGCCGTGGGCGACGTCAGCCGGCGTCTGGGAAGGGGTCGCCACACCACTCGGCAGGTGGAGCTCCTCCGACTGGAAGAGAATACTTATGTCGTCGATACTCCGGGGTTCGGGGTTTTGGCCTTCGACAAGGATTTGGAGCCTGAAAGGCTGCCGAAGGGATTCCCGGAACTGGTTGAGGTGGGCAGAGACTGTCGATACCGAGGCTGCCTGCACGAAGAAGAGGAAGGGTGCGCGGTCCCCGCGGCCCTGGCCGAGGGGCGGATCGATCCTTTGCGTTACGACCATTATCGGGAATGGCTGAAAGAGCTGCGCGAAGCTCGGGAAGAGCGATACCGCTGACGATGACCCTGCGTGAACGGGGGATTGTGAAAGGAGGCAAGGACGATGAGACGATCGGTGATGATGGCGCCGTCGATCTTGTCGGCGGATTTTGCCCGATTAGCCGAAGAAGTGGAATCGGTGACCCAAGCGGGAGCGAATTGGATTCATGTGGACGTGATGGACGGGCAGTTTGTTCCAAATATTACGATCGGGCCGCCGGTGGTGGCGAGTCTCCGCAGGGTTACCGATTTGCCCTTGGATGTGCATTTGATGATTGCCAATCCGGATCGCTATATTGAGGATTTTGCCCGGGCCGGGGCGGACCGAATCACAGTCCACGTTGAAGCTTGTCCACATCTACACCGAACGATCCAGAGTATCCGGGCGACAGGGGTGAAACCTGGGGTCGCTCTCAACCCGGCCACGCCGCCCGAGATGGTGCGCTGGGTGTTGGAGGATGTGGAGTTGGTTTTGGTCATGACGGTCAACCCCGGGTTTGGAGGACAGGCGTTCCTTCCCCGAACGGTGGAGAAAATCCCTCTCTTGCGAGAATGGGCAGGGGATCGGGACGACCTCTGCGTCGAGGTGGATGGGGGGATCGATCCTTCAACCGCTCCCAAGGCGGTGAAAGCGGGGGCCGATGTGCTGGTGGCCGGCTCAGCGGTGTTTGGGCGGGCGGACCGAAAAAAAGCGTTGGGCGATATCCTGGAGGCGATTGCACACATTTAGCCCGAGAAGGAATATACATAAAGAGCAATGGGACCGCAACGCGATTGAAAGAAGGGCCAGGTCCGAGTACGGATACCGGAGGCGGAGGAGGGGTTTTTGTGCGCTTTTATACCATCAAACTGCCTCGTTTCCTTGGGGAGATCGTAAAAGCGATTCTGAACGCCTTTCACAAAGACTAAACAAAAAAGCACCTCCTCGGTGCTTTTTTGTTTCAAAGAGCCCTTTTGACTTTTCCGGCCTTCAGGCAACGGGAACAGACCCGAATGCGGCGAACGCTGCCGCCGACCTCCGCCCTAATCTTGTGGATGTTGGGCATCCAGCGGCGTTTCGTGAGTATATGGGAGTGGCTCACCGCGTGCCCGGTTGCCGGCCCCCGTCCACAGATTTCACAACGCTTGGCCATCCGTTTCACCCCCGTCCAGTCGATGGATCCGCGGCCGCTCACGGCATGTCGACTTTCCTATGCTACCACAGGGTCGATGTTCGATCAAGGTACTCGGGGGGGCCGAACTCCGGAATTTTCCCTTCAGCCTCCGGAAGAGGGGGCGATCGCCCTCCGTCCCTTTTCCGAGGTCGCCCGATTGTAGTAAAATGCAAGGGAAGTCACACCGTCACGCCCGGATTCCGGGGTGCGAGGGGGAACGATCGGAGATGCCGAAAGAACTGCAGACCGCGATTGGGAAGATTTTCATTGTCGAAGACGTCATTGCCACGATTGCAGGGACCGCAGCCATGGAGTGTTACGGGTTGGCGGGGATGGCCTCCCGGCGCCAGGTCAAAGACAGCCTGACAGAGTTTTTGGGACGGGACAACCCTGGTCGGGGCGTGGAGGTACAGGTTCGGGATGACAAAACCGTGGTGGATCTCCACATCATTGTCGTTTACGGCATGAAAATTTCCGAAGTAGCCCACAATGTGATCGAAAAGGTGCGCTACACCTTGCAGGATACCCTCGGAATCACCCCGGATCGCATCAACGTGTACGTTCAGGGCGTTCGGGTGCCGGAAGAGAAGTAGGAGGGCGTTGGGTTGGAGGACAGGCGATTGGACGGGCAGACGCTCGTCCAGGCATTGGAGGCGGCGGGGCGGCGATTGAGTGAGGCAGGACCGACCATCAACCGCCTGAATGTCTTTCCCGTTCCCGATGCGGACACGGGGACAAACTTATCGTTGACGTTTGATGCTGGGCTCCGGGCGTTGGCTGAACATCCTGCCTCGGGAGCGGCTGAAGTGCTCACTCGATTCGCCAAAGGGTTGATCTTCGGTGCGAGGGGAAACTCCGGCGTCATTCTTTCGCAGTTTTTTCTAGGTTTGGCTGGTAGCCTCCGAGGGGAAGTGGAGCTGTCCCTCACCAGGTGGAGTGAGGCATGGAATCGCGGGGCGGAAGCTGCCTATCGGGCAGTGGAGAAACCGGTTGAAGGTACGATGCTCAGCATTGCCCGGGATACGGCTCGGGCTTGGATAAAGGGATCTGGCGAGGGCTGGGAGGCAGCCGCCCGGGCGGCTGTTGCCGCAGCGGAATCGGTGCTTGAGGGGGGAGCCCCGGATCCTTCGGGGCGCCGCCAACCGGGGGTGGTGGATTCCGGGGCCCTCGGTTTTGCCGTGATACTCGATGCTTTTGTCGAAACGCTCGCCGGAATATCGTTGCCGTGGGAGGCGGACATCGCGGTTGTAGCCGAGCGACGGCGGGAAGATGGCATGGCAGTATCCTCCGCCTCGATGGACGAAGCCCCCTCAATCGAATGCCGGCGGGGTGAAAGCGTCGGCGGTTACGGCTATTGCACCGAGTGTTTGATCCATGTCGCCGGGCAAGGGGAATCGATGACCGCCCGGCTCGAACAGTCGTTGTGCGGGCTCGGGGACTCCTTGCTCGTCGTCCAGGTGGACGAGTGGGTCAAGGTACACATTCATAGTTTCCACCCGGGGACGGTCTTGGAGCATTGTTTGTCCTTTGGCCCCCTCGATCGGATCAAGATTGACAATATGCAAATGCAAGTGAAGACCAAATCCCTGGAAGTTGCCCCAGCCATTCCGCAGCCGGGATCTTCGGTTCCCCGGCGTTCTCTGGTTGCAGCGGTGGACGACGAAGGGGCGGCTCGTTTGTTTGAAGGGGCGGGCGTTCCCGCTGTCGTTCTCTCGGAAGTGGGCGGGAGATCCGGGGCGGTGTCTGTGTTATCTCGGGTTGTACAAGAGACCGGGAGTGCGGAGACGGCGGTTTTGGTTTGTCAGAGCCGGTCGGAGGCAGATGTCAAACGGGCCTTGCGGACACTGGGGTCCGGGATGCTTCGGGTGATTCGAGCCGGCAGTGTTCCGGAGGGGTTGGCGGCCGCCTGTGTGTTCGAGCCCACCCGCCCATTGGACGAGAATGAACGCCGGATGAAGGAGGCCATGGCCAGGGTGCGTTCGGGATTCATCCGGAAAGTTTCTGATTCTGGGTCCTTGCCACCAGGTGCGCGGTCCGGCCTTTATGAGGGAATGGTGGACGGCCAAGTGGTGGCGGTGGGTGAAACCATTTCTCCCGTTCTCCTTGGTTTGATTGAGCGCCTCGGGGCTGAAGAGGCCGAATTGGTCACGGTGATCTGGGGAAGGCGGGTGAGTGCTCAGGAGGAGCGGGCGGTCCGAGAACAGGTGTCCGTCAAGTTTCCGGGCCTCTCTTTTGAATGGCTTCGGGGAGATGAAACGACTTACGACGCTGTGGTGGGTGTGGAGTGATGGAGAAGGATCCCCGCGCTTCGCAGGATCCGCTCGCCCGGCCGGTCACGTTCTTGCCTGGCGTCGGCCCCCGGAGGGCCAGGGCTTTGGAGAGTTTGGGGATTCGGTCAATTGGCGATCTCCTTTATCATTATCCCTTTCGTTATGAGGATCTCCGTCTTCGCCGTCCTGGAGAGTGGGAAGACGGCCGCCGGGTGGCGGTGGAGGGGACTGTGGCGGGGAAGCCCCGGGTGAGCAGAGGTGGGCGGGTCCCGGCGGTGGCCGTGCCGATGGACGTTCAAGGAATTCGCATTCACGCGGTTTGGTTTCGTCAGGCCTATGTCCTTGAGCGGTTGACCCGTTATCAGCGATGGCGGTTAGTGGGCCGGTGGCAGGCCGCCCGGCGCAGCCTGGTGGTGGAACATATGGAGCCGGTATCCGAGGGCGGCCCTCATCATTCTGCCCATGCGGGCCGGATTGTGCCCGTGTACCAAACGAGCGGGGATCTCCATGCCAAGTGGCTGCGTACGTGGATCGCGTCAGCCTTGAAAGAAGCTGAGCCCCATCTCGTCGATCCTTTGCCGTGGCGCTGGAGGGCGAAGCTGGGGCTCATGGACAAAGCCGAGGCCCTGCGGGAGATTCACTTTCCCCGGGACTGGGAGAGACTTGGTCGGGCCCGGGAAAGATTGGTATATGAAGAATGCCTCAGGTTTCAGCTTCCGCTCCAGTACGCCCGGTGGAGACAAAAAAGCCGACGGGCCCCGGCCCTCAGATTGACCCGGAGGGAGTGGGAAGCCTTTTTGGCGGCTCTTCCGTTTTCTCCCACGGAAGGGCAGCGGCGGGTGTTGCGGGAGGTGGCGGAGGAGATCGCCGGACATGCCCCCATGCGCCGGCTCATCCTCGGCGACGTCGGTTCCGGGAAGACCGTGATCGCGGCTGCCGTTCTCTTTGCGGCGGCGATGAGCGGCGGACAAGGGGTATTGTTGGCTCCCACCGAAATTCTCGCTGAGCAACACGCCCGCATTTTGTCTCGTTGGTTCGCGGGCTTTTCTTTTCCAGTTTGGCTGTTAACAGGAGGGACCGGCCGCGCCGAACGCACCCGATATTTTGCCGATATTTCCGCCGGCCGCCCGGGGATCCTCGTGGGAACCCACGCGGTGCTCGGCGATGTCCCGTACTCCGCTCTTCGGGCAGCCGTGTGTGATGAACAACAGCGATTTGGGGTCGTGCAGCGGATGGCCCTGCTGCGGCCAAACGAATCGATCCACCTGTTGTCGATGTCGGCAACGCCGATTCCGCGCACTTTGGCCATGGCCCTTTTTGGCGATGTCGACGTATCCTTTTTGCCTGCCCGCGCTGAAACCCTGGGCCGGCGCGTCACTCGGTGGCTGCCGCTGGACCGGGAAGAAGAGGTCGTCCTTGAACTGCGTCGGCGATTGAGTCGGGGTGAGCGGGCATACGTGGTGGCTCCGGCGATCGGAAGACCCGGGGAACAGCCGGAATCGAAAAAAGATGTCCTTTCTCTGTTTGACTGGTTTCGGGAACAATTGGCGGGGTTTGCTGTCGGCTTGTTGCACGGGCGCATGTCTTCCGGTGAAAAAGAACGGGTGATGCGGGCTTTTGCGGAGGGCGCTGTACAGGCTTTGGTGGCGACAACCGTCGTGGAGGTGGGCGTCGACGTTCCCGAGGCCACGATGATGGTGATTTATCACGCTGAACGATTTGGCCTTAGCCAGTTGCATCAGTTGCGCGGACGAATCGGCCGGTCGGGGCAGGATGCGGTATGTTTTGTCCTAACGGGGCCCCTGACGGACATCGCTCGTCAGCGGATCGAGGCCTTTCAAGCGGTGAATGATGGATATTTATTGGCCAAGAAAGATCTGGAGCTGCGGGGGCCGGGGGAGTGGGCGGGTCTGGCCCAGAGCGGTTGGCCAGATTTCGCACTTTTCGACCCGATTCGAGATGAAATCTGGATGCGCCGGGCCAAACACCATGCCCACCATCTTGTGCAGAGCCGAGAATTTTGGCTTTTGCCGGAGTTTGCCTCCCTGCGGGCGGGACTGGCCCCCCTAGCGGTCGGTGAAGGGGTCCACTAAGGTGTACGCGGGGTGATTTAAGATTCCGGCCGTCGGGGTGGCTCCGGTTCGTCCATTCGGGATTGTCTCCGGGATGAAGAGACCGGCGGCATCTCTAAAGTGAAAAAAATGACAAAAGCGAGGACAAGGACGAAAAAGATAGCTCCGATCACCATTCCCTCGGTGTATGACAACGGCATGCGGATCACCTCGTGCATAGGTTGCCCAGGGATCGATTGTTTATTTCATAAAAAATCCCCCCCGTCCGGGTCAACGAGGGGGTTGTCGCATGGCCTTCGCCAGACGACACGGGAGAGGAGAAACCGGAGGAGAGCATATGGGGACACCCTGCTGCTCCACGGTTTGCGGCGTCGGTTGACAGCCGCCGGTTATCATCATGGACAGGTTTGCGAGCGTTTATACATGTTGGGCACGTCAAATGTGGTACACTCTTTGCAACAGGGCGGTGGAGGTGAGTCACATGCGGGTCGTCGCCGGAGAGCTGGGTGGCCGCCCATTGGCTGGCGTGCCGGGCCGGGGGACGCGTCCCACCGCCGATCGGGTCAAAGAAGCGATGTTCAGTATCCTGGGCGGCAGCCTGGACGGGGGATGGGCGCTGGATGCCTTCGCCGGTACCGGAGCTCTTGGCATCGAGGCCCTGAGCCGGGGGGCGGAACGGGCCGTTTTCATCGAAAAATCCCCGGCGGCCCTCCGGGTTTTACGGGGCAACCTGAAACGCCTTGGGTTGGATGCGCGTTGCCGGGTTTTGCCGATGGACGTTCGGGTCGCCTTGCACAGGTTGAATGCCCTTTTGCCGGCTGGAGGAGTTTCGGGCCAGGCGATAGCGTTTCGCTGGGTGTTTTTTGATCCCCCATACAAAATGGCCGGGGCGGTGGATCTACTTGGGGAGTTGGACCGCCTGGGCTTGGTGGAAGCGGGGGCTGTGGCCGTGGTGGAGACTTCCGCACAAACGGCGGTTCCAGATAAGATCGGGATGTGGCACCATTGGAAGCGATCGACCTATGGCGATACCGCCCTGACGTTTTATCGAAAGGAGTCGACAGAATGATCACAGCCATTTATCCGGGAAGTTTTGATCCGATCACCATGGGGCACTTGGACATCATTGAACGCGGCGCCCAGATATTTGACGCCGTCGTGGTTGCAGTGTTAGAAAATCCACACAAAAGTGCTCTATTCGCGGTTGAAGAAAGAAAGCAATTGATCGAACGGTCTGTCGAGGGATTCGATAACGTGCGGGTGGAGACCTTCATGGGCCTTTTGGTCGATTACCTCAAACAAAGGGGTGCCAGGGTGGTGATTCGGGGACTTCGAGCTGTTTCCGATTTTGAGTTCGAGCTGCAAAATGCCACCATGAACCGTAAGTTGTGGCCTTGGGCGGAAACATTTTTTATGCCGACAAGCACCAATTACTCTTATCTCAGTTCAAGTATTGTGAAAGAAATCGCGAAGTACGGCGGCGATGTGTCCGGCCTGGTGCCGCCCCACGTAGAGGAGGCGCTCCGGGCCAAATACCGGCGTTAGACGGTATGTGTGGAGTCGGGCCTGTCATATCATGAAAAGAGGATGATCGGCCGTTTTGGTGGGATCGTTCGAGAAGGGAGAACCGGACCGTGGGAAGACCCAGGATCGGGCTGGCCCTGGGGGCGGGGAGTGCCCGGGGGTTCGCTCATATCGGAGTATTGCAAGTGCTGGAGGAGCATCGGATTCCCATCGATCTGATGGCGGGGACCAGTATGGGCGCTTTGGTCGGTTCTTTGTACGCCTCGGGGATCGGGCCTGGGGATCTCGGAAAGCTGGCGTGTTCACTCCCGCGCCGATCGTGGGTGGACCCGGCCGTCCCAAAGATGGGACTGGTTTTGGGGGATAAAATCACGGAGGTGATCCGGTTTCTAACCAAGGGGATGGCTTTGGAGCAGATGTCGCCGCCGTTATGGGTGGTGGCGACGGATCTGGAGGCGGGCAAAAGGGTGGTATTTCGGAAAGGCCCAGCCTTTCGGGCCGTTCGCGCAAGCATTTCGATTCCCGGAATCTTTGTTCCGGTGGTATCCGAAGGGCGCCTGTTGGTGGATGGAGGAGTGATTGAACGGGTGCCGGTGCGTACCGCCAGGGAAATGGGGGCGGATGTGGTGGTAGCCGTGGACGTGGGAAAAGGCCAAACCGGGCCTGTCCGCCATATTTTCGACGTCATTCTTCAAAGTATCGACATCATGGAACGACAGATTGTGGACGTCCGCCTTCCCGAGGCGGATGTCGTTATTCAACCGGATCTGGGCGCGATCGGTTCCACGGCATTCAGCCAAGCTGAGGTGATGATCGAACGGGGGCGGGAGGCGGCTCTCCAAATGATCCCCCGGATTCGGGAGCTGATAGGCAGCGCGGGCGGGGAGGACGGATCGACGGCGGAGGGGGCGTGACCGTATGAGGCGGGTCTTCCGCAGGTTGTGGAAAAACTACAAGGGATGGGTGTTGGCTCTGGCGGTGCTGGTGGTGCTCGCCTTGGTCCCGCTGCCCTATTACTTGTTTATGCCGGGATCCGCCGACCCGGTGGAGCCTGTTGTCACCGTGCAAGGAGGCCACAAGGACGAGCGGGGAAAGCTGCTACTGACCACCGTATACTCGCTGCCGGTGAGCAATGTCTATCTCCTCGCCTACGGTTTGGTGACCGGGAGCGAAATTGAGCCGAAAAACCGGGCGACCTTTGGTTTGAATGATGCCGATTATGAAGCGTTGATGAAACAGATGATGGAGGGGTCTCAAAATAGCGCGGTGGTCGCCGCCCTCCGGTATCTCGGCAAACCCGTCCAGGTGGTGCAGAAGGGAGTTGAAGTGCGCGGGATTCTTCCCAATTCCGCAGCCCAGGGTATCCTCCACCAAGGGGACGTGATTACCGCTGTGGATGGCCAGGTGGTGGCGAACCAAGACCAATTAGTGCGGGACATAAAAAGTCGTTCTCCGGGCCAGACGGTCCGCCTCACCGTCAAGCGGGACAACGCTACTCTGGAGTTGACAGTCCCTTTGATCCAGCTACCGGGCAGCACAGGGCAGGATGCCCCCCAGACGGGCCTCGGAGTTCAGGTGGTCACTGTACAGAAGGTGGAATCGCCTGTGCGGGTGGATTTTCAGACCGGGAATATCGGTGGACCTTCGGCGGGCCTGATGTTCGCCCTTGAAATTCTGAATCAGCTTATGCCCGGGGACTTGACAAAAGGGCATATTATTGCAGGAACCGGGACGATCGACGTCGATGGCCGAGTCGGTCAAATTGGAGGGGTCGAACACAAAGTGGTGGCCGCTGAACGGGCGGGAGCGGAGGTCTTTTTCGTTCCCGCCGACACTCTGCCCCAGGACCACAATCAGCGAGACGCCGAGGCAGAAGCTCGGCGGATCGGTGCCAAGATGCGAATTGTTCCGGTCCACACGTTGGCTGAGGCCGTCAAGTTCTTGCAGTCGCTTTCGGTTAAGCCGTCAAGTTCTAACCGTTGACAAAAGCCGGCCCCATCGTTATAATTCAGTGCGGTTGCACACGAGGTGATCCCGATGAAGCTGATGTTGCACGACCTTCGGGGACGCCCCGAAGGGATGGCGGTAAGCGGCCGTGTTTCAGTGGATGAGGTGGCCCGTCGGGATCGCTCAGTTGCGGCGGTGGAACCCGTGCAGGTCGAGCTCGAGGCCCGGGAGATTTCCCCTGGCGTATTCCAAGTGGATGGAACCCTGAAAACGCGCGTGGCCTACCGGTGTTCCCGATGTTTGGCGGAGTTTTGGGAACCTCTCGAAACACCCTTTCACGAGCGCTTCGTGCGGCTACCGACGCCAGCCGGCGAGTGGGATCAAGAGGATGACATGACCCCCATTGAATCGGATGAGGTCGACCTCGCGCCTTATGTCGAGCAGGCCTTGATTCTGGCCCTGCCCTGGCGGCCGTTGTGTCGCCCGCAGTGTCGCGGGCTATGTCCGGAATGTGGGGCCAATCTGAACGAGGGACCCTGTGGTTGCTCGGACCGGGCGACAGACCCGCGTTGGGAGAAACTAGGGGAATTATGGAAGGGGATATCCGGGTCCTCCGGTGGTTCCGGATGAGGAGGTGGAAGCGTGGCTGTTCCGTTTCGAAAAACGTCGAAAAGGCGTAAACGTTTGCGTCGGACGCATTATAAACTGTTGGTGCCGGGAATGATCCCTTGCCCGCAGTGTGGCGAGCCGAAGTTGTCCCATCGGGTTTGCCCGACTTGCGGTTATTATAAAGGGCGACAGGTGGTGGAAGGGAAGTAATGGCTGCAACGCCAACGATCCGGGTGGAGCGGGGGGCTTGGGTCGGCGTGGAAACCCGAGGCTGTTGATGGAAGCAGATCAGCGGCCTCGGGCCGTTTTATGGTCCTTTCCCTTTGCCGACGCCAAGTCCCGGTGACCCTGGACCACCGGTTGTTCTCAGCATTGCACGAAAATCCTCTCTTCATGTATACTGTTTTTAGTATCTGGTACTAAATGCCGTGGTCCGGGGTCCCCGGCGGGGGATCGGTCAGTGGGAGGGAAACGCCGTGGCTGTTCGCAATCGAAGGGAAAGGCAGACGGCGTTGCAAGCGCTGCTGGAGGGCAACCCTTTTCTCACAGATGAGGAGATTGCCGCGCGGTTCGGGGTGAGCGTGCAGACGATCCGATTGGACCGCATGGCCCTCGGGATTCCCGAAGTCCGGGAAAGGATCCGGGCAGTGGCAAGAAAACGGCTGGAAGGACCGCGTTCCCTGGATACCGGTGAGTTGATCGGCGAATTGATCGAACTCGAACTGAACCGAATGGCGATTTCCATCTTTGAAGTTGGAGAAGATCACGTCTTTTACCGGACGCGTATCGCTCGGGGACATCATCTTTTTGCCCAGGCGAACTCTTTGGCCGTGGCGGTGATCGACGCTCCGGTGGCGTTGACGGCGGCGGCAGACGTGCGGTTTATTCGCCCAGCTTATCTAGGGGAACGGTTGGTTGCTAAAGCCGTGGTGAGACAGAAAAAACGCGATCTCGCCCAGGTGGACGTATGGACCCGTTCGGGGGAAGATCGGGTGTTTGAAGGGCGATTTCTGGTGGTTCAGCCCCGCGGGGAACGGGAAGGAGTGGCCGGTAGCGGTGAAGATAGCCATTGATGCCATGGGCGGCGATCAGGGGCCTACGGCGGCAGTGGAGGGAACTGTAGCCGCCGCACGCCGGTACCCGGATTTAGAACTGGTCGTCGTCGGACGGGAGGAACAGGTTCGACCGCTTTTAACGGACGCTCCGGAGAACGTGTCCTTTCTTCACGCCGAGGAGGTAATCTCCCCGGAGGACGAGCCGGTTCGGGCGGTCCGCCGCAAAGCGCGCTCTTCCATCGTCACTGCGGCCCGGTTGGTGAAAGAAGGCTCTTGTGACGCGATGTTGTCGGCGGGAAACACCGGCGCCCTGATGACGGCCGGTTTGCTGATTGTCGGCCGGTTGCAGGGTGTCGCCCGACCGGCTCTGGCGCCGATCTTGCCGACGGTGCGGGGAAAGGGCGTATTGGTACTGGATGTGGGGGCGAATATGGACCCGGAGCCGAGCCACCTCGTTCAGTACGCTGTGATGGGGAATGTCTATGCGGAAAAAGTGTTGGGAATTCGTCGCCCGAGTATCGGTTTGCTCAATGTCGGGACCGAGGCGGGGAAAGGAAATCGCCTCGTCAAGGAAACCTACCCCCTGTTGTCCCGGTCGCCGTTTCATTTTATCGGCAATGTCGAGGCCCGGGACGTTTTTGCTGAAGCGTGCGACGTCGTGGTGTGTGACGGCTTCGTGGGTAACGTTCTCTTGAAAACCCTGGAGGGTGTGGGACTCGGGGTATTTGTGCAATTGAAGGAAATGTTTACCACATCCGGGGCGGGAAAGTTGGCGGCGGTTTTGATGCACCGCGGGTTGAAGGAGTTCCGCCGGCGGATGGATTACCGGGAGTACGGGGGAGCGCCCTTGCTCGGTTTGCGCGGGTTGGTGGTGAAGGTACACGGAGCCTCCAATGGCCGGGCTTTCGAGGTGGCGATCGGCCAGACTCGAAAGTTTGTATCGGAACACGTCACCGACCTCATGCAGAAGCGGTTGAAGGAGACGGCATTTGCCAGTGCAGATAACGAAGGAACGCGCCGAGCGCGGGAGGAGGGATGAGGATGTGGGCGTGGGTGTTTCCGGGGCAGGGCGCTCAGAAGGTCGGGATGGGCAAAGCGGTGTATGATACATACGAGGAAGCGAAGAAAACGTTTCAGGAAGCGGATGCGGCGTTGGGCTTTTCGCTATCGGACCTTTGTTTCTATGGGCCCGAGGAGAAGTTGCGGCAGACAGCTTACACCCAGCCGGCGATCTTGACGGCGAGTGTGGCCATGTGGCGGGTTCTCGAGGCTCGGGGTGTGCGGCCTGACGTGGCGGCGGGGCACAGTCTGGGAGAGTATAGCGCCCTGGTGGCGGCAGGGGCGCTGGATTTTGCCGATGCGGTGCGGGTGGTACACCGGCGGGGCCAGTACATGCAAGAGGCGGTCCCGGCGGGTGGGGGGACGATGGCGGCGGTTCTTCAGGCCGACCGGGAGACGGTGAACCAGGTCTGTGCGGAGGTCAGCCGGGAGGTTGGACCGGTGGAGTTGGCCAATGTCAACTGCCCGGGCCAATTGGTCATTTCCGGAAGGACCGAGGCGGTGCAGGAGGCCGGCAAGAGACTTTTGGAGCGGGGGGCGAAGAGAGTGCTTCCCCTGGAAGTCAGTGGGCCTTTTCACAGTTCTTTGATGAAGCCTGCGGCCCAGCGGTTAGCCGAGGATTTGGCCCGTGTACCCCTGCGGGATGCGATCTGCCCTGTGGTGAGCAATGTCGACGCAAAACCGAGGCGCAAGGCGGATGAGATTCGCGAGGCGCTGGTTCGCCAGGTGGCGGGTCCGGTGTTGTGGGAAGACGGAGTGAGGGCGATGCTCGCCATGGGTGTGACCCAGGTGGCGGAGGTCGGTCCAGGTCGGGTTGTATCCGGGTTGGTTCGAAAAGTGGATCGAAAGGTCGAGATCCTCGCGGCGGAGGATCCGGATAGTTTGGAGGCTTTGTGGAATCGCTGGGAGGCGGTGAAAGAATCGTGACCGATGCGCCACAAGGAGGAAGGGTTGCCCTGGTCACAGGAGGCTCCCGGGGGATTGGCCGAGCTGTGTGTTTGGCATTGGCCGCCCGGGGGACGGCTGTGGCGGTAAACTACGTCCATCGGGAAGAGGCCGCCGCTGAGGTGGTTCGGCGGATCGAAGAAGCCGGGGGACGGGCCCGGGCTTTTGGCGGAGACGTTTCGGACCCGGCCCAGGCTGACGGATTGGTGCGGGAGGTCCTTCAGGCTTTTGGGCGTCTGGACATTCTCGTGAACAACGCCGGGATTACCCGGGACATGTTGATCCTGCGCATGAAGGACGACGATTGGGATGCGGTGATGAACACCAATCTCAAGGGCGCTTTTCACTGTATTCGCGCCGCAGCCCGACCCATGATGAAGCAGCGCTACGGGAGGATTGTCAACATCACGTCGGTGGCCGGTGTGATGGGTAACCCCGGCCAGGCCAACTATTCGGCGGCCAAGGCTGGATTGATTGGATTGACCAAAACGGCTGCCCGGGAATTCGCTTCCCGGGGGATAACCGTTAACGCCGTGGCGCCAGGGTTGATTGAGACGGATATGACGGCGGCCATGACAGAAGAAGCGGTGCAGGCCCTTCACGACCAGATCCCCCTGGGGCGCCTGGGGCGTCCCGAGGAGGTGGCTGAAGCAGTGACTTTCCTCAGTTCTGAGGCGGCGGGGTATATTACGGGGCATGTACTTCACGTCGACGGTGGCATGGCCATGTAGTATACTCTGTGAAGGGAGGTGACGAAATGTCTGATACGTTCGACCGCGTCAAGCGGATTATCGTGGACCGCCTGGGCGTCGATGAAGACAAAGTGACGATGGAAGCGTCGTTTAAAGACGACCTGGGTGCCGATTCCCTGGACATTGTGGAATTGGTCATGGAGTTGGAAGACGAATTCGGCATGGAGATTTCCGATGAAGATGCGGAAAAGATTTCGACTGTGGCTGAAGTGGTCCGGTATATTGATTCGCATCAAGGGTAAAACAATAGAGAGTCCCGTACGTTGTTGCGGGACTTTTATGTTACGTGCCGGGGGGGTAGGCCGTGAAGCGTCGGGTGGTGGTGACAGGCGTCGGAGTATTGACGCCTATCGGCAATTCCGTTTCCGAGTTTTGGTCTCATCTTCTTGCGGGGCGTTCGGGCATTCGGCGAATTGACCGGTTTGACGTTTCCGAATTCCCGACCCAGATTGCGGGAATGGTGGAGAACTTCGATCCGGAGACCTTTATGGATCGAAAAGAAGCGCGGCGGATGGACCGGTTTGCCCAGTTTGCTGTGGCGGCCGCGAAGATGGCTCTCGAGGACGCGGGATTGTCCATGGCCGATACGGATCCGGAACGAGTGGGCGTGTACATAGGATCCGGAATCGGCGGATTGCACACATTAATGGAACAGCATCAGATTCTATTGGAAAAGGGCCCTCGTCGGGTCAGTCCTTTTCTGATTCCGATGATGATCGCCGACATGGCGTCCGGGCAGGTCTCGATCCAGTTTGGGGCGAAGGGGCCCAACAGCGCCCCGATTTCCGCCTGTGCCACAGGCACCCACGCGGTGGGGGATGCGACCCGAATGATCCAGTATGGGGCGGCGGACGTGATGATCGCCGGCGGCACGGAGGCGACCATCCATCCCATGGCCCTGGCGGGATTCTCGTCGGCCAAGGCCATGTCGACCCGGAACGATGAGCCCGAAAAGGCAGTCCGTCCTTTTGAATTGCACCGGGATGGCTTTGTCATGAGTGAGGGCGCGGGGATCCTCATTCTGGAGGCCTTGGAGCATGCCCAAAAGCGGGGAGCCAGGATTTATGGTGAAATAGTCGGCTATGGGATGAGCGGGGATGCCTTCCATGTGACGCAACCGGCTCCGGAAGGAGACGGTGCCGCCCGGGCCATGGCCGCCGCTCTGAAAGATGCGGGGCTTCAGCCCGAGGATGTCGATTATATCAATGCCCACGGTACGGGTACTGATTTGAACGACAAATTCGAGACCATCGCCATTAAGCGGGTGTTCGGTGATCATGCCTATCGGGTCGCTGTCAGCTCGATCAAATCGATGGTTGGCCACATGTTGGGAGCGGCCGGGGCGGTGGAAGCCATTGCCTCCTTGTTAACCCTTCAGGAGGGCAAAATCCCGCCGACGATCAACTATGAGACCCCTGATCCTGAGTGCGATCTGGATTATGTCCCGAATGTATATCGAGAGGCCAAGGTGAATGTGGTTCTCTCCAATTCATTCGGTTTCGGCGGCCACAACGCGTGCATTGTGGTGCGGAGGATGCCAGAGGCCTAGCTTTGCTCGGAACAGGTGGGATACTGTGGCGACAAAATGGGATGAGTTGGAGGCGCGCCTCGGGATCACTTTCCGCAACGCATCACTCCTCCGTCAAGCGTTCACGCACTCCAGTTACCGAAACGAACACCGGGGCGATGTGGAAGACAACGAGCGATTGGAGTTTCTCGGGGACGCCGTTTTGGAACTGCTGGTCAGCGAGTTTCTTTTCCGGGCTTACCCTCGGTTTCCGGAAGGAGAACTGACACGGATGCGGGCCGCCATCGTCTGTGAGCCCTCCTTGGTGCGGTTTGCCACGGCCCTGGGGCTGGATCAATATATCCGCCTCGGCCGGGGGGAGGAGATGTCCGGGGGGCGGCGCAGACCGTCTTTATTGGCAGACGTCTACGAGGCGCTGATCGGGGCGATTTTCCTCGACCAAGGGTTGGAGGCTGCCCGGGAGTTTTTGCTGCGCATGATGTTCCCGGCCTTGCAGCGTGAGCAGGCCCCGATTCTGGATGATTACAAAACGATGCTACAGGAGCACGTGCAAAAAGTGGGTTTGGGGCCACTGACGTACCGGATCACGGATGAACGGGGCCCTGCCCATCACCGGGAGTTTGTGGCGCAGGTGTGGATCGGTGGACAAGCCTACGGGGAGGGGTCTGGACGCTCCAAGAAAGAAGCCGAACAGCACGCTGCCCGGGAGGCGCTCATGAAATTGACCGTCCTTCCGTCTTAATCCTCACCCGGGCCGGAGAGCCCCCGGTTGCCCCGCCCGCCAGTATGGGCGAACTGCTGCCGTCTCACACTATGGGTGTCGGCGACAGGAGGTGGGCGGATGAACGGTCTCTTAAAAATGTTTCTTTTTCCGGCTGTGCTGCGGTTTTGGGGGACGGCGCGGCCCGTGGCCGTGGGATTGTTTCTCTCGGTGATCGGAGTGGCGGCGGACCGCATACTCCTGACCCGGTTCGGCAATGCCCCGAGTCTTTCCATGGGCTTGCCTTTCATGTATCGAGCGATCCGCGCCGGCGGACGAACTCCGATCTGGCGGGCAATTCCTGCGGTCATCGTGTTGGGGATGGCCGAGTATGCCCTTCACGAACGTTTTTTGTCCTCGGCTTATCGGCGAGTCCCGGTTCAGGGCGGGGATCCCGACCGGTGAACCGGCTCCCCACTCCGCCCCGTGTGGCGGTGGATCCACCGGCGAAATGGCTCTAGAGCAGACTCCGGCCGGTAAACGGTCATTCGATGATCCGGGTCGAAGGCGATCACCCGGCCGGCTCCCGGTTCCGCCCTCGGCACGACGATCCACAATTCTCTGACCGGGTGTGGCATGCCTATTTCAACCGCTCCATCAAAGACGATTCGGACAATGTATCCAGGCGGGAAGCGAATCTGGGCCGCCGGATCAATCTTGTGACAGGAGTGGGCGATTCGGCTGACCAACTCGGCAACCTCCGCGTTCCACGGGGCGTGGCCGAGGATTTCGCCGGACCCGGCATCCCCGATCTCGACGTGGGTGCTGTCCGGGCGGGTGGCGTCAGCATTCGGTTGAACCAGGACACAACTAAAGAGCAAGAATCCGAACCACCACAACCAGGATTTTCCCCTGTTCTTACCGTTGTTTCGCAGAGCGGACGTCCCCTTTCTCCATTACGTACGCCTCATGGAAGGTGCTCGTTTAGACCCCCTTACCCCGAGGAAGATTCCCCCCATTACAAACTCGTCGGAACTAGTATCCGATCTCGACGCGGGTCCCATGTATGCTACAATGACACTACCGAATCATGGAACGATGGAACGGGGTCGACGTGCATGCACATTAAACGGTTGGAGATCTCGGGGTTTAAATCTTTCGCAGATCGGACGGAGATCGAACTGCCCCCGGGGATCACGGCGGTAGTCGGGCCCAATGGCAGCGGCAAAAGCAACATCGCCGAAGCACTGCGATGGGTTCTGGGGGAGCAGTCGGCCAAGAGCCTGCGCGGCGCCCGGATGGAGGATGTGATTTTTGCCGGGAGCGACGGGCGAAAACCGATCAATTATTGTGAAGTGTCCTTGACCCTCGACAACGAGGATGGGCGATTACCCCTGGATTACCGGGAGATTACCGTGACCCGCCGCCTGTACCGGTCAGGGGAAAGTGAATATCGGCTGAACCGTCAAACCTGCCGGCTGAAAGATGTCATTGATCTGTTTTTGGATACTGGCCTTGGCAAAGAAGCCTATTCGATGATCGGTCAAGGCCGCATTGACGAGGTTCTCTCCAATCGTCCGGAGGATCGCCGGGGAATTTTTGAGGATGCCGCCGGCATTGTAAAATTTAAAGCCAGAAAGCGCGAGGCGCTGAAGAAATTAGAAGACACCAAAGCCAATATGATGCGCGTGGAAGATGTCATCCACGAACTGACGGAACAGGCGACCCCCCTCGCCGCGGAGGCCGAACGGGAACGGCAGTATCGGGCCCTTCAGGAAGAAGCGGCCACCATCGCCGGGCGCTTGGCGGTGCACCGCATTGAACAAACCCACATGGAGTATCAACGGGCCCAGGATGAAGCGGTCAAAGCGGAACAAGCGGCGGCTCAGGAGGCGGCGGCCCTGGCGGACGCCGAGGCCCATCTGGAGCAGCGGCGGCTGGAGCTGGTGCGCCAGGACCGGGAATTGGAGGAGATCCAGAGCTCATGGGCCTCGTGGCAGGCAGAGAGGGAACGGGAAGAGGGGCAGCGCCGGCTTTTGGAAGAGCGGGTCACTCATCTTGATCAGACCAGGACTGAGGCGAAAAATCGCCTTCAAGACCTGATTTCCCGGAGGGAAACGGTTCAAGGGGAGGTTCAGAGACTTGAGGCGGAGGTCCGGTCGGCGGAGGCAGAGCTGGAGGAAAGGCGGAGGAGACTGGAAGAAGCAGAAGGGGGTTACGGGGACGCGGCCGGGACAGGACTGGAGATTCGCTTGGAAGAGTGCAAAGCTGAGCTGA
Source organism: Kyrpidia sp. (assembly GCF_023512215.1). NCBI lineage: Bacteria > Bacillati > Bacillota > Bacilli > Caryophanales > Alicyclobacillaceae > Kyrpidia > Kyrpidia sp. Next base: position 59,159 of record NZ_JAILZZ010000014.1, read on the forward strand.
TCGAACGGCTCAACCAGGCGGCGGCGGCGCGGAACGAAGAACGGCATCGACGCGAGGCCCTCGAGGCGGCCGCCCGGCGCCGGGACCGCCTGATGGAGGAGTCGGCGGAGCGGAGTCGGGAGGCGCAAGATCTCAAGGCGAAACTCGAAGAGGTGCAGCGGCAAAAGGCGGCTGTGGAAAACCGGGTGAAAAGCCTGGAGGAAGCCGACAAGGATCGGGTCGTCCAGGAGAGGCAACTGCGGGGGCGAATGGACCAGGCAGAAAATGGATGGCGCCGGGATCGGGAGCAGTTGGCGGCCCTGGTATCCAAATGGGAGGTTATGAAGGACCTCGAAGAGTCATATGGAGGGTACGGACGGGGAGTCAAAACTGTGCTCACCGCCGCCAAGGCCGGAAAGCTTTCCGGCGTTCTCGGAGCGGTGGCCGAGGTGATCCGAGTGCCGGAAGGTCTGGACTCTGCCGTGGAAGCTGCCCTGGGTCCGGCATTGCAGTACGTGGTGGTTCGGGATGAGGATGCGGGTCGCCAGGCGATCGAGTACCTGAAACGGGCGAAGGAAGGGCGGATCACCTGTATTCCCCTAACGGTGATTCGACCTCGGACGATGTCGGAGGCCGACCGGCAGACCCTGTCCGGGGCGCCCGGCTGGGTTGGAGTGGCGGCCGATCTTGTCAAGGCGGAACCTGCTTTCCAGTCGCTGGTGTCGTATCTGCTAGGACAGGTCGCCGTGGCGGAGGATTTGCGAGGGGCGGTGGAAATGGCCCGCCGGGTCCGCCGCCGGTACAGGGTGGTGACGTTAGAAGGGGATGTGGTCCACCCGGGAGGCACGATGAGCGGGGGAGCGCCGATAAAGGGGAGCGGAAGTTTGCTTTCCCGGCGCCGCCAGGTGGAATTGATGGCCCAGCAGGTGGAGGAGCAGAGAAAACGCGTCGAAAAGGGAGAGGAGACTCTACGGAGTCTTCGGGAGGAAGAGGCTGTTCTCGGGCGGGCGGCCGCAGAAAATGAACGAGCGCTGCACGAGGCGCGCAAGGAGGGGAACCGACTCCAGGGAATTCAAGATGATCTCGGGGCCCGGTTGAAAAGCTTGATTGAGCGGTTAGAGTGGGATCGATTCGAGATGGATCGCCTGAGCCAGGAAGTGGATGAGCAAACGCGGTACATGGAGCAGGCCCGGGAGCGAACGGTTCAAGCCGAGCGTCAAGCCGCCTTGGTTCAAGAGAAGATCAGCGCCCTCGAGGTCGAGCGCCGGGCGATGGAGGGCCAATTGGAGGAACGCCGGGCAATCATCACCGAGCTGAAAGTCCAATTGGCCTCCTTGAGGGAGAGGCGGGCCTACGCCGTTCAGCAGCGTGAGGCCAAAGTTTCCGAACTTCGGGAGTTACAGCGCCAGATTGCCGCTCTCGAAAAAGAGATCGGCGAACTTGAAAAACGCCGGGACGAAACCCGAAGCCGTCTGATAACGATCTCGGAGCAACTGGAAGAAGGACAGTCTTTGGCGGCGGAGCGGCTTCGGGAACTGCAAAACGCTAAGGAAGCGAGGTTGCGGGAGGCGGAGGCGGTCAAGCGGGCGGAGGCCGCGGTGGCGGCCAGGCGGCAGGGCCTTCACCGCCTGGAACAGGATCTTCACGCGTGGACGGTTCGCCGGGAACGACTCCAGGTCGAACTGCGGCATGCCTTAGACGATTTGGCGGAGAACTTCCACATGGGGTTCGAACGGGCAAAAGAACGGTTCGGAGATGTGGAGGATCCCGGCCCGCTCTCCCGGCGGTTGGAGGAGTTGCGCCGGTCGATGCAAAGTCTTGAACCGGTGCGGTCCGGAGCGGTGGAGGAGTATGGCCGATTGCGGGAACGGCTCGATTTTTTGAATGCCCAACGAGATGATCTCCTTGCTGCCTCCGCTCGTCTCAACGACCTGATTCGCGAAATGGACGACGAGATGTCCAGCCGGTTTTTGGCCACTGTCAAGGAAGTCGGCGCGCAGTTTCAGGAGGTATTTGTCCGCCTCTTCGGGGGAGGACGGGCGCAACTGGAGTTGACCGATCCCGCAGATCCCCTGGGGACGGGGGTGGAAATCGCGGCGCAGCCGCCGGGGAAAAAACTTCAAACCCTCTCCCTGCTCAGCGGAGGGGAGCGGGCACTGACGGCCATCGCCCTGTTGTTCGCGATTCTTCGGGTGAATCCGGTTCCCGTCTGCGTGTTGGACGAGGTGGACGCCGCGTTGGACGAAGCCAATGTCCACCGGTTTGCCAAATACCTTCGGGAATTCTCCCATGAGACACAGTTTGTGGTGATCACGCACCGCAAAGGTACGATGGAGCAGGCGGACGCCCTGTATGGGGTCGCCATGGAGGAGGCCGGGGTGTCAAAATTAGTGGCGGTGCGAATGGTGGATCCGGAACCCGAGGAGCAGACGGCCTCTTGACGGATCTTTGCGCATGGCGACGACCCGTTGCCGTGCGGGCCCGCGGGAACCAGTTGAGAAAGGAGGAGACAATTTGGGTTTGTTCGATCGTTTTCGCCAAGGACTTCAAAAAACCAGGGAGGCTGTTTTCGGCCGGATGAGTTCCCTGGTGACCGGTCGGCGGCGGTTGGATGATGCGCTGTTTGACGAACTGGAGGAGTTGCTGATTCTTGGCGATGTCGGGGTGGATCAAGCGGTGGAGTGGGTGGAGGATCTCCGCAACCAGGCCCGGGAACGCGGCGTCCGAGAAGCGTGGGAACTGCGCCCGCTGTTGCGGGAACTTCTTCTTGAAGTTTTGGGTCGGGATTCTGCGCCTTTACAGATTCATCCCGGATCTCTATCCGTCGTGCTGGTTGTCGGGGTAAACGGCGCCGGGAAAACCACCACCCTTGGCAAACTCGCTCATCGGCTCAAGGGCGAAGGCCGTAAGGTACTCCTGGCTGCCGGAGACACTTTCCGGGCGGGGGCTATTGAGCAACTGCAGGTATGGGGATCCCGGGCCCAGGTGGATGTGATTCGCCAGCAGGAGGGGAGCGACCCTGCGGCGGTGGTGTTTGACGCCATCCAGGCCGGGCGGTCCCGAGGGGTGGACGTGGTGTTGTGCGACACGGCGGGGCGTTTGCACAACAAAACGAATTTGATGGCCGAACTGGAGAAAATCCGCCGGGTGGCGGCCAGGGAGGTCGATGGAGCTCCTCACGAGGTGCTGTTAGTCATCGATGCCACCACGGGGCAGAACGCCCTCACCCAAGCCGAACTGTTCTCTCGCTCCGCCGGGGTGACGGGGGTGGTTTTGACAAAATTAGACGGGACGGCGAAAGGCGGAATGGTGTTAACGATTCGCCGGCGTCTCGGCATCCCCGTGAAATTCGTCGGGGTCGGGGAAGGAATCGAGGATTTAGAGCCCTTTGATCCGGAAACCTTTGTGGACGCCCTTCTCGGAACGGACGGGGCCGAGGGCCGGGAGAACCCTTGACAATGGCCCTGCGATCCGGTAACATTCCGGTGTAAAGCCGATTGGCTTGACAAGGCGGTGGCGCCGGTGTTGGACAAAACCACGCGGGTGAATCTGCTGTACGATCATTATGGCGCACTCCTGACGGAGAAACAGCGACGCTTTGTCGAGTTGCATTATTTGGAAGACCTCTCCCTAGGTGAGATTGCCATTCAGTTCGGGGTCAGCCGTCAGGCAGTTCATGATCACCTGAGGCGGGCGGTGGACCAGTTGGAACAGTACGAGGCGGTACTGGGCCTTGTGAGTCGCCACATGCGCCGGCGGGCGGTCAAAAGGCAGCTTGCCGAGGTGATCGCCGGGCTTCCGGTGGACGATGATCAACAGCGGCGCTTGCTTGAATTGGTCGGGGAACTTTGTGAGGACGGCAACGGGACAGGAGGGGGGGACGGGGATGTTTGAAGGGTTGGCGGGTCGCCTCCAAGAGGCCTTTGCCCGTTTGAAGTCAAAAGGGAAACTCAGCGAGGCGGACGTGGACGAGGCGATGAAAGAAGTACGCCGGGCCCTGTTGGCCGCCGACGTGAATTTTACCGTGGTCCGGGATTTTGTCGCCAGGGTCCGGGAGCGTGCGGTGGGGCAAGAGGTCATGAAAAGCCTCACTCCTGCCCAACAGGTGATCAAGATCGTCCACGACGAGTTGACTTCTCTTTTGGGTGGCAAACCATCCACCCTCAACCTGTCCGGCCGGCCGGCGGTGGTGATGTTGGTGGGTCTGCAGGGGGCCGGGAAAACGACAACGGCCGGGAAACTGGCTCAGTGGGTGCGCAAGCAGGGCCGACGGCCCCTGCTGGTTGCTGCGGATGTCTATCGACCGGCCGCCGTTCGCCAACTGCAAACCCTGGGTGAAGGGCTTAAAGTTCCGGTGTTCTCTCTGGGCGGGGATGCCGACCCCGTGGAGATTGCCAAAGCTTCCCTGGAGCGGGCTTCTCAAGAAGGATGCGACGTGGTTTTGGTGGACACCGCCGGTCGGCTGCACGTGGATGACGCGTTGATGGAAGAATTGGAGAGGATGAAAGCGGCCGTTGCGCCCGGCGAGATCCTTCTCGTGGTCGACGCGATGACCGGCCAGTCGGCGGTGGAGGTCGCGGAAGCTTTCCACGGGCGGCTGGGGTTGACCGGAGCGATTTTTACGAAGCTGGACGGTGATACCAAGGGGGGCGCGGCCCTCTCCATCCTGTCGGTGGCTGGCTGTCCGATTAAATTTGCGGGGGTTGGGGAAAAGCTCGATGCCCTGGAACCTTTTTACCCGGACCGGATGGCCTCCCGGATCTTGGGCATGGGCGACGTCCTGACCTTGATCGAAAAAGCCCAGCAGACGGTGGATGCGGAGAAAGCCAAGCAGTTGGAGCGGCAGCTGCGGGCCGGGGAGTTCAGCCTCGAAGATTTTCTCGATCAACTCCGCCAGGTCCGCAAACTCGGTCCTCTGGATCAGCTGCTGGGGATGCTGCCGGGCATGAACAAGATCAAGGGCTTGGGCAATCTCCAGGTGGACGAGAGGCAGCTAGGCCGGGTGGAGGCCATCATTCTGTCGATGACTCCCGAAGAGCGGCGTCGGCCGGAGTTGATCGACGCCAGCCGGCGGCGGAGGATCGCTTCGGGAAGCGGTACCCGGGTGGAGGATGTCGGCCGCCTCCTGAAACAGTTCAAAGAGATGCGGAAGATGATGAAGCAGTTTTCCAGCATGGGGAAGAAAATGGCTCGACGCAAAGGATTTCGGCCCTTTTAGGCGGGAGCCCTGCTGGTTGGGTACGCCGGCCATCCTGGTTGGAGCCGGTAATCCGAATATCTGAGTACAAAGGGGGACAAAGGTTCGGTGGTTAAGATTCGTTTGAAGCGGATGGGTGCGAAGAAACGTCCATTTTATCGCGTGGTGGTGGCAGATTCCCGGTCGCCCCGGGATGGGCGGTTTATTGAAGAAATTGGCACCTATGATCCATTAGCTGAACCAGCTGCTATCCAGATCAATACCGAGCGGGCGTTGCATTGGTTAGAGACCGGGGCTCAGCCTTCGGATACCGCAAGGAGTTTGCTTCGCAAAGCGGGAGTGATGAGGGAATTTCACGAGCGACGGGCCGGGCGAAAAGGCAAGTAATTCCCTTTGTTGAACGGCAGTTCCGGGTCCCGGGGATATCTTCCGAAGGGGGATCGCGATGACGCCGGAAGAGCCCATGTACACGGTCGGCGTGGTGGTGGGAACGCACGGTTTGCGAGGAGAAGTTCGCGTCATCCCGCGCACCGATTTTCCCGAAGTCCGGTTCCGGCAGGGGTCGGTCTTGTGGCTGGACGGGGGGACGGGTCCCGCCCGGGAACTCCGGGTGGAGAAGGCTCGCAAACACAAGAACGTGTACATCGTCCAGTTTGCCGGATTTCATTCCATCCAGGCGGTGGAGCCGTGGAAGGGCCGGGAGTTGAAAGTGCCGGAATCGGCACTGATGCCTCTTCCGGAAGGCCAGTACTACATTCATCAGTTGGTGGGCTGCCGGGTGGTGGACGAGCACGGCCGATGGTTGGGTGAGTTGTCGGAGGTTCTTCAACCCGGAGCGAACGATGTGTATGTGGTGCGGCGGCCGGGGGCGAAAGATCTCCTGGTTCCCGCCGTCCCGTCTGTGGTGAAGCGGGTTTCCGTGGAGGACAGACTCATGGTGGTTTCGCTCCCCGAAGGGTTGGAGGAATTGTGATCATCGATGTGCTGACTTTGTTTCCGGAGATGTTCGATGGGATCCTTTCCACCAGTATCCTCGGCCGTGCCCTCCAAGCAAAACGGCTTTCAGTACGCCTGGTGAACTTTAGAGATTTTTCCACGAATAAGCATCGGATGGTGGACGACTACCCCTATGGTGGGGGTACGGGAATGGTGTTGGCGCCCGATCCCATCGTCCGGGCCGTGGAGGACGTCGTGGCAAAGACACCCGGGGTCCGCCGGCGTGTGGTGCTGCTCAGTCCCCAGGGCAGGCGGCTGACCCAGGACATCGTTGAAGAGTTGGCCGGGTTGGATCATCTCGTGTTGATCTGTGGCCATTATGAGGGATTCGATGAAAGGGTCCGAACCCTGGTGGTGAATGATGAGATTTCCCTCGGCGATTACATCCTGACCGGGGGGGAGATCCCCGCCATGGCCATCATTGACGCCGTGGCACGGTTGCTTCCGGGTGTGCTCGGGAACGAGGAATCGGCGCGAAGGGAGAGTTTCTCTGACGGGTGGCTGGAGTATCCCCAATACACCCGCCCTCCGGTTTATCGGGGTTTATCGGTGCCCGAAGTACTTCTCTCCGGTCATCACGGAGAGATCGCCCGGTGGAGGCGCCGGGAGGCGATCCGGAGGACTCTCTTGAGGCGGCCGGATCTGGTGAACTGGTCGGCCCTCACCCCCGAAGAGCGCAAAGAGGTGGAGGCCATCGCCCGGGAGGAAAACTTGCCTCTGCCGCAACAAATCGCGGAAGGCGGTGCGCCCCCGGCCGACCCAGAGGGGGAAAATTGATTGGACCATTTTGCCGACAGTAAGATATAATGAGCGTTGGCGATCAAGGCGGTCCTCTGCGGCTCGGAGAGGCCGGTATGAACGCCTGGTGGAAGGAGGTTGGCCGATGCATCCGGTCATTCGTCAATTGGCGGAGGAAGGCATGAGAAAAGATATCCCCGCCTTTCGTCCCGGAGATACCCTCCGGGTTCATGTCAAGGTGCGGGAAGGAAACCGCGAACGGATTCAGGTTTTTGAAGGTGTGGTGATTAAGCGCCGGGGCGGTGGGATCAGCGAGACGTTCACGGTCCGCAAGGTGTCTTACGGCGTTGGGGTCGAGCGGACGTTTCCGCTGCATTCTCCTGTGATCGATAAGATCGAGCTGGTCCGTCGAGGCCGGGTCCGCCGCGCGAAACTGTACTACTTGCGCGAGCTGACAGGGAAAGCCGCGCGTATCAAGGAAATTCGCTGAACTGGGAGAGGGACTTGTTGTCGAAAACAGGTCCCTCTCCGGCATCATGCCCACGGGTGGTGGAGGAGACCGATCAAGGAGGGGCTACTCATTGTCGATGGAGCGAGAGCAGCGGCCCGCCGGGGAGGCACCCGAGGGAAAGACGCGCGGCACCTCATCCTGGCGGGAATTGTGGGAGTGGGCGGTCGCGATCGCCGTTGCCCTCCTGCTGGCGTACTTGATTCGGCTGTTTGTCTTTGAAATTTTCGTCGTTGACGGCGAGTCCATGGAACCGACGCTACATAACGAGGAACGGCTCATTGTGGACAAGCTCGTATACGACTTTCACCCACCCCAATACGGAGATGTGGTGATTTTCCGGTATCCGGGGGATCCAAGTCAAGATTTCGTGAAACGGGTCATTGGCCTACCCGGGGATCGCATTGAAATCCGGGATGGGGTTGTTTATCGCAACGGTCAACCTTTATCGGAACCGTATATTGCGGCTCCGCCCCGGGCCCCCTACGGGCCGGTGGTGGTGCCCCCGGGTCACCTTTTTGTGATGGGGGATAATCGGAATCACAGCAAGGACAGCCGGGATCCAACGGTGGGCATGGTTCCGGATGCCAACGTGATCGGCCGGGCCGATGTGATCTTTTGGCCCTTTTCCCAGTTTCGGATTCAGCCCTTCCGATGATCCGAAGGTTAACTTTGATTCGGGCAGGTACTGACCATGACCGAGGTGTCATGAGGTTTGGACGGCAGGGGGGAGATGGGTGACGATCCAGTGGTATCCGGGTCACATGGCCAAAGCCCGGCGGGAAGTGGCCACAGCCATTCGATGGGTAGATGTGGTTTTGGAGCTGGTGGACGCCCGCATTCCTTCTGCCAGTCGAAATCCGGTACTCGGCGAATTGATCGGCGATAAACCGCGGTTAGTCGTGATGACCCGGGTGGATTTGGCAGACCCGGATGTGTCCCGGCGCTGGATCGGGTTTTTCGCCCGACAAGGGGGGAGGGCCGTGGCGGTGGATGCTCGCAGCGGCCGGGGGTTGAGGGGGATTGGCGGCGCGGTGCGGGAGCTGGCAGCCCCTTCTGTGGGACGATGGAAAAAGCGGGGGGTGCTGAACCG